>JASFLV010000061.1:0-10868 GCA_050117915.1 Thioalkalispiraceae bacterium
GTGAAACAGCGGGTGATGCACATCTACAAGAGAACCTGACTACCCTAAGCGGTAGCCTGATCATCACGCCCGAAACAGTGATTGAAAACTGGCTGGAAAATGCCCCCGCACTGCTCCAGAGTGATATGCAACGCATCATTGAAATGGAGCCTGAAGTGATATTACTTGGAACGGGTGAGAAGTTAATATTTCCAGATGCTGCCTTGTTCCAACCCTGTTACCAGGCCAACATTGGGGTGGAAGTGATGAATACTTCTGCAGCCTGTCGAACTTACAATGTGCTGGCTGCTGAGCGCAGAAAAGTGGCCGTCGCGTTGATGGTGGTTTAGGAATTAACGCGTTCAGCGTAATAATGCATCGCCGGAAAACCCTTCTTTTTCAAGAATCTCTCTGAGTTTACGCAGTGCTTCTATCTGGATTTGACGAACTCGTTCACGGGTGACGCCAATGGTATTACCCACCTCTTCGAGCGTCGATACATCATGGCCATTTAGGCCAAATCGTCTTTCCACAACTTCCCGTTGTTTGTCAGTAAGCTGTGCAAGCCACTGTTCGATATTGCCACGCACGTCGTCATCCTGCAGAAGCAGGATCGGGTCGGTATTATTTTCATCTGGAATCGCGTCTAACAATGAGTTTTCCGCATCACGTCCTAATGGGCTGTCAACTGATGCAATGCGTTCATTCAGGCCCAACATACGTTTGACATCGGCAATGGGCTTATCCAGCATCTCTGCAATTTCTTCCGGGCTAGGTTCGTGATCGAGCGTTTGCGCCAGATGGCGAGCGGCACGCAGATAAATATTGATCTCTTTGACAACGTGGATGGGTAAGCGGATGGTACGTGTCTGATTCATGATTGCGCGTTCGATGGTCTGTCGAATCCACCAGGTGGCGTAGGTGGAAAAGCGAAAGCCTCGTTCCGGGTCAAATTTTTCAACCGCACGAATCAATCCCAGGTTGCCCTCTTCTATCAGATCCAGTAATGCCAGGCCACGGTTCAAATAACGCCTGGCAATTTTTACGACCAGGCGCAGATTGCTCTCAATCATTTTTTTGCGGCCCGACTCATCACCTTTTTGGGCCAATCTGGAATAGTGTACTTCTTCTTCTGCAGTCAGTAAGGGGGAGAACCCGATTTCACCCAGATACAGTCGTGTAGCATCCAGTTGCCCATCAGGGATAGCGCCCGGTTTGAAGCTTTCTTTTTCTTCCTTGCTCTCTGCCTCCTCGGCGACGTTCTCAGTTTCGTCAAGGGAGAGCTCAGTTTCTACTTCATCAACTTCTATTTCATCGTCAGCGTCCGACTTCGCACTCTTGCTTTGTTCCCTCATACTCCAATCCACCTACTTGGGTTAGCGTCGTTTTGGTAAGTAACGTAGCGGGTCTACCGGCTTACCATTTCGACGAACTTCAAAATGCAGCATGGCGCGTGATGCCTCACTGCTTCCCATATTCGCAATGTGTTGGCCTTTTTTAACTTTTTGTTTTTCCGTTACAAACAAGCGATTATTGTGTGCATAGGCACTAAAATACGTATCATTGTGTTTTATGATAATAAGCTTTCCATATCCGCGTAGTCCACTTCCACTGTAAACAACCTGACCCCCAGCAGCTGCATAGACACGTTGCCCGATTTTACCGGCAATGTCTAATCCCTTTTTGCCACTATCGTGAGCAGAATATCTTCCGATTATCTTACCTTTTGTCGGCCACTGCCAACCGATTTTTACTGTATTTTTCCTTTTTGTTGCAGGTTTTGTAAGCTTGGTAGTGGTGACTTTAGCTGATTGGCGAGGTCGTGTTTTTGCAACTGTCGGTGCTGGCCGGGGTCTTAGCCTGATTTTCTGCTGAGGATATATGGTATAGGGGGCTCGTATCTTGTTCCAGCGCGCCACATCGCGTACATCATGACCGTATTCCCAGGCAATTGAATAGAGTGTCTCACCTTTGCTCACAACGTGATACGGTTTATCACTGGACCGCGTTTGCTGATTTTTCTTCTTCGCCGCCGACTGGGGAGATTCGCGAATAACACGTGGATTTTTCTTGCCCGTGTAATAGCTGTAACTATAAGAACTTCCATGGGTGCAGCCAGTCAGCCCCAGAACACTACCAAAAATAATGCTTAGCAAATATCCTGTTAACTTCATAACAACCTGTATAACAAATATGCGATGACACCGATTCCGACAACCGCCCAGCCCAGTCTATCGACATATTGTTTCAACTTCTGTTCCATCGGCTCGCCGCCCCAGCACATCAGCCCGGCGACGAGGAAAAAACGCGCCCCTCTACCAATTAAAGAGGCAACCACAAAAGGTAATAAGGCCATACTAAGGGCACCAGCCGAGATAGTGAATATCTTGTAAGGAATCGGAGAAAAGCCCGCAATAAACACGGCCCACGGGCCCCATGTTTTGAAAAATTCGACAGCTAATAGATAACGCTCCCAGTAACCATACTCATGCAACAGGGGTTCGATTAATTGAAAAAAGTAAACGCCAATCAAATAACCGAGCAACCCACCTAAAACAGAAGTAAGTGTTGTTAAGAACGCGAAATGCCAGGCCCTACCTGGGTTGGCCAGTGACATCGGAGCAAGCATGACATCGGGAGGAGGAAAGGGTAAGACACAGGATTCGGCAAAACTTAACCCCCCCAGATAAATGGGCGCATGCTTATGCCGAGACCATTGCATTGCCTTTACAAACATTAACTGAAATATTTTCACTTAATGTCGTCCTTTTAACATCGGCACAAAACTGACAAGCTCAAGTTCGCTCTCAATGAGCGCATCTTCCTCTCGGGTAATCACCATCAGCCGTTGCTGCATTTGATCCCCAACCGGTATTATCATTCTGCCGCCAAAAGCTAATTGTGAAATCAGCTGTTTTGGAATGGTCGTCGGCGCAGCAGTGACAATAATCGCATCAAAAGGCGCGTGATTACGCCAACCCGCATAGCCATCACCCAGTCGCAGGCGTATATTGTGCAGCTTCAACTGCAGTAATCGCTGTCGTGCCAGATTATAAAGTGAATCTATACGCTCAACGCTATAGACTTGATCGACAAGCTGGGCCAGGACTGCGGCCTGATAACCTGAGCCGGTTCCAATTTCCAGTACTTTACTGGGCGGCACCGGTTGCAGGAGCGCTTCGGTCATACGCGCCACAATATAGGGTTGTGAAATAGTCTGACCATGTCCAATCGGTAACGCCGTGTCTTCATAAGCACGGGTTGCCATGGCTTCATCCATGAATATGTGGCGCGGCGTCTTACGAATCACTTCCAGCACACGTTGATCGCTGATCCCTTCTTTAATTAGTCTCTCGATAAGGCGGTCGCGGGTCCGTTGCGATGTCATCCCTATGCCTTGTGGTGTAATCATAAATGGCACCTGTTGTTATTCTTGTTATCAGCCTTCGTTAACGTCTTTCAACCAGCTTTCCAGGTCAGGTAAAGCTGCATGACGGGTTAGATCCACATGTAACGGGGTAATGGACACAAAGCCGTTTCTGACTGCATAAAAATCCGTCCCCGGGCCCTCTTCTTTCTCTTCGCCTGGCGGGCCAACCCAGTAAATCTCACGCCCTCGGGGATCAAATTCCTTGATCACCGGCTCTGATTTGTGGCGTCGACCCAGGCGCGTTGTCTGGATCCCCGATAGTTCTTCAAAGGGCAAATCCGGTACATTGATGTTGAGAATGGTATCGGATGGCAGGCAGAGCGAGGTCAATTCGCTCATCAGGTTCATGACCACCTGAGCCGCAGTCTCGTAGTGTATGAGCCGCTCACCGACTAGCGAAACCGCAATTGCGGGTAACCCCAAGAAGCGCCCTTCCATTGCTGCTGCCACGGTGCCTGAATAGAGGACATCGTCCCCCATATTGGCGCCAGCATTGATACCCGAGACGACAATATCAGGATCCTCTTCAAGTAGCCCGGTCAGGGCAATATGCACACAATCTGTAGGGGTTCCATCCACCCGCACGATGTCTTCAGAGACTGGGTGGGCCCGGATTGGGTCTTCCAACGTCAGAGAATTACTGGCCCCGCTGCGATTGCGGTCTGGCGCAACAATGGTGATTCTCGATATGCTTGCCAAGGTTTTGGCCAGGCACTTGATTCCTGGTGATTCAAAACCATCATCGTTACTTAACAGGATATGCATAAATGATTAACCTTCTGGGGACGACCTCTACCCCGCTTGGGTAATATACTGGAAATACCAGCACAAGACACGCCTCAACCGCTATCGGCCGACGATACTGATTATGACTGATGAAAAAGACATCGAACCTGATGAAATCGATGATGAGTCACGCTCGTTATTCAGGCAGGCTGTATCTGGAAGTCGTCGCTTAAAAGATGATCGGGCAAAACCCTACCGGCCCCGGGTAAAACCAGTCCCCCGGCAACGCCACCGTGACGAAAAAGCGGTTTTAGACGAGTCCCTCGCCCCCTTGTCCCTGCAACACATCATCGATTCCGATATTGAGTCCGATGATTACCTGTCGTTTGCCCAACCAGGTGTTCAGCAGAGCGTGATGAAAAAATTAAGGCGCGGTCAATATCGCATCGAGGCAGAACTGGATCTGCACAGAATGACCAGCGAACAGGCGCTTAACGCCTTACGTGACTTTATTAGCCAGTGTCAGCGGCAACACATCCGTTGTGTCCGTATCATCCACGGCAAAGGTTTAGGCTCGGAGAACAAACTACCCGTACTAAAAGCAAGGGTTAATAGCTGGCTTCGGCAATGGAATGCCATCCTGGCATTCTGCTCTGCTCGCCCCTGCGATGGTGGAAATGGCGCCATTTATGCACTACTCAAACGTCTCTAGGAGAATTTTGACGGCATTATAGCCACAATCCGATTAAAGCTTCTTCATTGATTTTCCGATAATCAAACAGCAGCCAAAAATTTTAATGCCAGGCATCCATTTCTGAGGAGACAAATATGAACGCCGTTTTTGCACCTGCACAATCTATCTTAGTGAGGCTCCCGAATGCCTACAAAATAGTTGCTCTGCTTGTGGTCAGCATGATTCCAACGGCAATATTTGGCTATCTGAGCATCATCGGTGTAACTGATGCCGCCCTCAAGAATAGTTTGTATGTTCTAGCAAGCTTTGCAATTCTGATGCTTTTATATTTTACATTTGCCTATCATATTTTATTAAAAAATAATTACGTGGTACTAAGAAGCGCCCTTCACCGAATGGGTGAAGGTGACATGTCGACACGCATGGAAATTACCAATAAAGATGAAATGCGAGAGGTGGCCATAGAATTTAACCATATGATAGAAAAGTTTGAGGCACTCGTGCAGCAAATTAGTAGCGCAACATCGCAGTTAGCTGCTGCTTCTGAAGAAATGGATACAGTTGCACGTAACGCGGGAAATAACATAAAAACTCAAACCCAGGAAACAGAGCAAGTTGCAACGGCAATGAATGAAATGACAGCGACTGTCCAGGAAGTCGCAAACAATGCCAGTTCAGCTGCTGGCGCTGCTGCCAATGCTGATAATGAAGCGAAAGGCGGCAAAGAAATCGTACTGCAAACCAGTAATGGTATACAACAGCTCGCCTCCAGTGTTGAACAATCTGCCGAGGTAATACATCAGCTTGAAGTCGATAGCGATAACATTGGAACGGTACTTGATGTGATCAAAAGCATTGCGGAACAGACCAACCTACTGGCCTTAAATGCAGCAATCGAAGCTGCGCGCGCTGGTGAACAAGGTCGCGGTTTTGCTGTAGTAGCAGACGAGGTTCGGACATTAGCAAGCCGCACCCAGGAATCCACTAATGAAATCCAGGAAATGATTGAAAAATTACAATCAGGCTCACGTAATGCAGTAGCAGTTATGGAGCAAGGTCGTACTCTAGCGCAATCTGGTGTCGAGCAGGCACAAGAAGCCGCAGAATCGCTTGAAGCAATCACCCGCGCAGTAGCAACAATCAATGAAATGAATACTATGATTGCCAGCGCTGCTGAGGAACAAACATCGGTAGCAGAAGAAATGAATAAGAATATTGATAACATCAGTCAGCTATCAAATGACACTGCCGGAGCTGCCAATCAAACAATGGCCGCAAGCAGTGAATTATCCAAGTTATCCAGCCAATTGGATTCATTAATCAACCAATTCAAATTATCCAGCTAGTGATAACAACCTAAAGCTGACTGCGTAGTTAAACACCGGCATAATGCCGGTGTTTTAGTTTGTCCACAGAGGTTAATAACGCCTTACAGGTCAAACCATATACCCAGGCTGATATAACGTTCCTGATTCTGAAAAAACTCACCAATCTGATTCCGACCATCATAATACTCCAGACCTGCTCGCCATGAACGTAGCCCGGAATGGGTGACCAGACCTAATTGTGCAGTATAGTTGGACTGCCAGTCATTTTCTTCATAACTGCTTATATTGATAGCGGTAAACCAGTTCAATTGATCGTTCCAGAATGCATATGGAGATTCGTATTGTGCCCCAAGCTGTAGCCGCCAGGGTTCCTGTAAATCACGATTCCGCAAGTCATACCCATAAGCAATATCGGAATAAATTGCCAGCTCCGCGTGATCACTCCAGGCGACACCCATACGAATTTCCTGGCGCGTATAATTGATACGAAGTCGCCCAGTCCGTTCAGCATATTCATCACCAACATGACTTGAGACATGTTTTATACCAATACGGTATTTCCAGGATTCGTTTATCTGGTGAGCAAAATGGAGTCCATAGATGCCATCCCATCCGATATTATCCTGCGATTGCTCTGAATCAAATTGCCCATGGAATCCACCGATCAAAACTAACTGCCAGGGCTGATCATATAGTTCACTACCGTAAAGGGGCAACTGCGCTCCAAGTTTCAAATCAACCCTGCGTTTACTTGTCTGGTTGACTGTCGTGCTTTCAAAATACATGGTTTGCGCATTAAATGTGACCCGGTTTGGATCGGCAAGGTAATGCGGGTATAACTGCTCAGATGGAAATAGTTGTGCAGCAAACAAAATATTGAGATCACACAGGAATAACCAGCAAATCAGATAACCAATTATTTTCCTGCCTGTAATTAACATCACCTGTTGCTCTTGTGTTGCAGACAATATTTATAGTATATCAATGATCTCCCGCAAAACATTTGTTGCATAAGCCCCCGCAGGCAACCGAAATGACAGGTTTAGTTGCTGTAACTTTTTATCATACTGGTAATGCAGATTCTCAGGGAGCACTCTACAGGGACGGCGTTGCTGTTTCAAACGCGCACGTTCAAGCTGATGGCACCAGTCAGACCAATCACTTAAAGCGGACAGTTCAAGCTCACGGGCAGCGCCTGTCGTCAATAGTTCACCCTCACCCCAAAGTGGCGCAGTTGGATGGATATCGAATTCCACGAGTCTTTGTTGTAATTCATGATCCATAGTCACCTGGTGAAAATATTTTTTACTGCCATTAAGATTAAATACATCACCATTCAGACCAGTCGACCAGCAGGCACGCCGGATCCTTTCGGCCAGCACCAGGTTAAATAGCCAGGAGCGGGCGGCCGAAATATACAGTCGGCGCTTTGACTGTTTGGCACGAAGTCGTCCATGAAACAGCTTATCGGCTGCTAACAGGTTTTGTCTTTGTCTGCCAAAACGCTGTTCATCAAAATAATTAGGCACCCCTGCACTGGTAATGATATCTAATCGAGTGGTGAGATTAGCTTCAGCGGTATCCAGATTGCGAACAGTGATCGTAAAGTCGTTATGTTGTATCGCCCCTTTGCGTAGCTTCCTGGAACTTAATTGAACATCAAGTAGCTCAACCCCCTCACAGGAAAAATTATTTAACTTTTCCTTTGTCCCAGGTCTCTGCAACAGGCTGAACCATTGCGTGGTAATAGCATGGCGGTCTTTAAGTCCGGCATAACCAATATCCCGCTTTTTTAGTTCGAAGTGTCTAGCCAACTGCTCGACTACCCACAGGGTATTTTGGCCAGTTTTACGTAGCTGTAGATAAAGATGCTCACCTGCCCCAGACAAGGGAAAAGATAATTTCTCCACGACTTTGAAATCTTCGGGGCTGAGTTTTATTTGCCCCTGGCCAACAGGGTCAGCGTAAGCGCGTGGAAATGAAATATTAAATGGATCAGGCAATGTTTAAGTATTAGAAAAAACCAGTAAAACAGAACTCATCACGGCAATCCCTTCTTCACGACCAGTAAATCCCATCTTTTCTGTTGTTGTGGCTTTGATACTAACTTGCTCGATATGAATTGAAAGATCAGCTGCAATAGTGTCACGCATCTTCTCAATATAGGGAGCCATTTTTGGTGCTTGTGCAATGATCGTGATATCAATATTATTAATCTGATAGTTTACTGCGCGCATTAGCTCATTGACTTTGCGTAGCAGGATGCGACTGTCGATCCCTGCAAACTCTTTGGCTGAATCAGGAAAGTGTTGGCCAATATCACCTTTTGCCAATGCGCCAAGTATCGCATCACAAAGCGCATGTAAAACGACATCACCATCAGAGTGTGCTTCTAGCCCCAGATGATAGTCGATCTCAACCCCGCCTAAAACCAGTTTAGCTCCCGGCTTAAAGCGGTGTGCATCAAAACCATTGCCAATACGTATATTCAACTCAACCGCCATCATCCATGCCATCATCGTAAACACCAATACCCCGGCGACGTTGCTGCGCCAGATAGAATTCCGCCAGGGCAAGATCATCAGGGTGCGTAATCTTGATATTATCAGCACTACCCGCGATCATTTTTGGCTTAAAACCAGCGAGCTCCATCGCACTCGCTTCATCCGTCACCAGTGTATTCTGTTCCAGAGCGGTGGTTAACGCTACCACCAGGTCCCGGTAGTGGAACATCTGTGGCGTAAGGGCATGCCAAACATGCTCTCGTTTCAGTGTTGAAGTAACAAGGTTATCACTATTAACCTGCTTCATGGTGTCTTTAACCGGCATACCCAGCAATGCGCCTGTAGCGGTCTGTCCCTCAGTCATAAGCAGCTTAATGTCATCGGGTCGAATACAGGGGCGCGCAGCATCATGAATAAGTACCCAATCATCATCTGCCGCGCGATCTTTCAGATAGTTCAAACCATTCAAAACAGAGTGACAACGTTCCTGGCCACCAATAACAGTACGTACCGGCCGCGACACCCAGTCTAGATGCAGGCGCTCCCAGAAACTATCCCCTTCGGCCAGAACCACGACGATCTCGGCAATTTGAGGATGTAACGACAAACGATATAATGTGTGTTCGATGACACTTCGCCCGGCCAGAGAAAGATACTGTTTGGGCACATCGCCCCCCATTCGCTTACCAGTACCCGCGGCAGGGACAAGCACCCAGTAACGTACCTTGCTGGACGATGCGGAAATTTCAGACATAGTACAATTTTGATAGGAACTGGTTTATTTGAGTTATCGTTTCTTGAGTAAAATTATTTTTTTAAATTCGTATCCTGGTCAAGGATCTGTACAAATGTTTCACCTTGCTTGATCATGCCCAACTCACTACGAGCCCGTTCTTCAATTGCGGCCAGACCGGATTTTAGATCAGTTACTTCAGCGGCCAGGGCATCATTGCGGTGTTGTAAACGCTCGTTTTCCTGCTGTTGCTGCACAATCTGTTCTTCCAGTCTCCAGGCAGCCGTTAAGCTGCCATCACCAAACCAAAGGTCATACTGCAGGATGGCCAGGAGCGAAAGAAATGATGCTGCAACCAGAATTTTCACCAAGATGCCTCTTAAATGTTTCCTATATTATAGAAGGCTTTTTTACCTGCGTATTGTGTTTTGTCGCCTAATTGCTCTGCAATTCGTAGCAGCTGGTTATACTTCGCAACCCGATCAGAACGTGACATGGAACCGGTCTTGATCTGACCAGCAGAGGTTGCCACCGCCAGATCGGCAATGGTTGTATCCTCTGTTTCACCGGAGCGATGCGAGATGACTGCCGTGTAATTTGCCTTCTTCGCCATTGCGATAGCATCCAGTGTCTCGCTGAGCGTCCCAATCTGGTTAACTTTAATCAGGATCGAATTAGAAATACCTTTATCGATACCTTCCTTCAGGATGTTGGTATTGGTCACAAACAGATCATCTCCCACCAGCTGGATCTTTTTACCTAAACGTTCGGTTAACTGTTTCCAGCCATCCCAGTCACTCTCGTCCATACCATCTTCGATACTGAGAATCGGGTATTTGCCAACCCAGCCATCGAGCATATCGATAAACTGACCGGCGTCCATGACTTTATTTTCTGAGGCAAGAACGTATTTGCCATCTTTGTAAAATTCACTACTGGCGGCATCGATACCGATAAAGATATCTTCACCAGGCTTATATCCTGCCTTTTCGACAGCCTGCAGGATCACACTGATTGCAGCCTCGTTAGAAGGCAGATCAGGCGCAAAGCCTCCTTCATCGCCCACCGCAGTGTTCATACCCTGCTCGCTGAGCACCTTTTTTAATGAGTGAAAAATTTCTGCACCATAGCGAATGGCTTCAGCCATTGTCGGCGCACCCACCGGCATAATCATGAATTCCTGCAAATCGACACTATTCTCGGCATGCTCACCGCCATTGATGATATTCATCATGGGTACTGGCATAAGAAACTCATCACTGGTTGCCAGAACTTCATAAAGAGGTTTGCTTTGTGCATTCGCCGCAGCATGGGCAGTCGCCAGTGAAATTGCCAATAATGCATTGGCACCATATTTATCTTTATTGGCTGTGCCATCAGCCTCAAGCATGGCATGATCTATGGCACGTTGATCAAGCGCATCCAGGCCCATGCAAACATCATTTAATTCGTCATTAACATGCCCTACCGCTTT
>JASFLV010000062.1:0-10838 GCA_050117915.1 Thioalkalispiraceae bacterium
CACCGCCATTTATGAATTTGCCTGGCACGACTACTGTGACTGGTACCTGGAACTCTCCAAGCCGACGCTAATCAGCAAAAAGAGCTCGGCAGCAGAAAAACGGGGCACCCGTCAGACACTGATCACCGTACTGGAAACCCTGTTACGCCTGGCCCACCCAATCATTCCTTTTATTACGGAAGAGATCTGGCAACGGGTTGCACCACTGTGTCAGATCAAGGAAAAAGCCATCATGCTTGAACCCTATCCGCTGGCTGATGAACAACTCATCGATGCCAAAGCCATGGATGACATGGACTGGGTGCAGGCCTTTATCCTGGGCGTGCGTAAGATTCGCAGTGGTTATGACATCAAACCGAGCAAGGCCCTGCCGGTTTTATTACAGAACGGCAGTGACGCAGACAAACAGCGCCTGGTGAACAACGAGATCTACCTCACCAGCCTGGCCAAACTCGACTCTATTATATGGTTAGATGATGATGAACAGGCCCCGGAATCTGCCACCTCCCTCGTCGGTGAAATGAAACTGCTGATCCCGATGGAAGGCCTGATCGACAAGGATGCAGAAATCAAACGCCTGAATAAAGAACTGGAAAAGAAACAAAAGGAATACGAGGGCGTCGAGAAAAAACTGGCCAATCCCAACTTCGTTGATAAAGCGCCTGCAGCGGTCGTGGAAAAAGAGCGCAGCAAACTCTCCGAGAACAAGATCGCTTTGGAAAAATTGCAGGAGCAGTTGGAAAAGATCAGTAAGCTCTAACTCTGACCGATCGCATGATTCAGGCAAATGCGAGCGAGCTTACTACTACTCTGGCCGCGACCCTAACCGCGCGGTGAAAATAAAGGAGACTGAGTTCTGTGGAAAATCTTCGAAACAGTGGACATAAAATTCTTATCTGGGCACAGTATATTGGTCTGTTCATTATTGCAATTGCAACGATCATCGCCATCGGTTTTGAACTCGGATCAATGCTAGAGGCAAAGACGGTCACCCTGGCTGACTTGTTGCTTTTATTCATCTATCTTGAAGTACTCGCAATGATTGCCATCTATCTCGATTCCGGAAAACTACCTGTCCGAATGCCTCTCTATATTGCAATCGTGGCGCTTGCACGATATCTGATCTTAGACATGAAAGAACTCGACAAGTGGCAAATGTTGAGTATTGCAGGCACAACCTTATTAATTGCGCTAACCATACTGGTAATCAGGTATGGCCATACGAAATTTCCCTATATAGAAAAAGATGATAGCTAACCTGGTGAACCGGGACTAGACGACGATTATTGGTAGGATAAAGTCAGGTTAGTGAATTCGATATCCTCTGATAAATTTAACAAAGGAGCATCTATCAATGCCGGTAGTAGGTTTTTCTGAACTACACAAGCACGCGTCCGAGCGACGCTATAAGCTTGCCATCACCCATGCCCATACCCTGTCTGTTGCCAGGGGTGTAATAGAATCGGCTATCGAGCTAGATGCACCGATCGTACTCAGTGTAAACGGTCGTGAAATAAACACCATGCTACTGCTCAGTATTGAGGCCCTGGCACGCCAGGCGACATGCCCTGTTGGCCTGGTGGCCAACCAGCTAGAAAGTGCCGAGCAGGCGACCCAGGCGATCCGTTCAGGTTGCAGTGGGCTGATCCTGGCCGATAAATTGACAGACTCGGTGCGCAATGAGATTCGTACTCTTGCCAGTTCCTGTGGAATTGATGTTATCGATCACCAGGAATTAACAGGGACATTAAGCTTGATTGATGATGAACTCCAGGCAGTCACACTGACTGCAATCAAGGCAATCCCCAACTCCTGGCAACAGTTTGACGAAATAATCAGTCAGGCTAGCGCAGAACATCTGCGTAGCATACTCAATGAGTCTGCTGCTAGCGGCATGGGCCATGCTGTGTTGAGCACGACGGCTCCCTGGCACCCGGTTGAACACCTGATTATCTACAACACTACCAAGGATGAAGCCGAGTCAGAAAAACTGGCGGCGGAAGGACGACGGGTACTGGATCAGATACCCGGTGTACGCGCCACCTGGAGTGGCCGTTCTATCAAACCCGATGCCAATTATCGCTGGTGCTGGCTGATTCGCTTTGCCCACCCTGCCGTGATCGACTCATATCGGGAACACCCGGAGCATGTGGCCTATGCGGATAATCACTTCCGGCCGGCAGCTGGTGACCGTGTTAGTATTGATTATGAACTGTTTGGCCCGGAAGAAACTGCATAACCATTCTTGCCCGAACAATCAGATCTAGAATATTTCTTTGAGAACGACTAAAGCCGTGCTGAAATGGTCTCGGCGCCCTGCTTGAGCAACTTGATCCATTCATCCTTACGGCGCTCAATAGGAGCAGAGATAGAAAGCCCTGCGACTACCTCACCCCGCTTGTCCCTGATGAGCACCCCAATACAGCCCACACCGATTTCAGCCTCCTCGTCATCATAGGCAACCCCCTGGTTGGCTGCCTGCTGTACCCCCCTGACGAGTTCATCATAGGTACCGAGAGTATGCGCGGTATAAGCCTTTAAGCCGGTGCGTTCACTGTAAGCCCGGATAAATTTATCGCCCAACTCAGCTAACATGAGTTTACCCACCGCCGTAACATGTAGTGGCGCACGGCTACCAATCACCTGTTCGACACGCATCATTCGATTTGGCGTGGCCCGTTCGATATAAATGACTTCGTCACCTTCCCGCACGGTGAGATTCACGGTCTCACCGATTTCATCGCGTAATCGTTCCATCACATCCAGGGACTCTTCTCGGAGATCCACTCCCCGGCGGGCGCTCTGAGAAAGATGCCGAATCTTGCGACCTATGAAATAGTGACCCGCGTTATCCCGTTCGACAAAACCGACTTCGGCCAACGATGCCAGGATGCGGAACGCAGTCGAGGGGTGTAGCCCGGTTTCGGCCGACAGGATCTTAAGACTCGCGGGCCGATCGGATGCCGCAATGGCCTCTAACAACCGGGCCGAGCGATCAATCACCTGAATCGATGCAGTGGGTTTATCCATATGTCCTCACAGATTTTTCATATCGTGAAAACGATTGTACCTTGCGAAATTTCCGAGATCAAGCTATTGTCTATTCATGCAGCAATGAAGCGGTTTTTTTCAACCGCTTTTTGTTTGGGAAGATTATTTCACAATGTGAAATATATTATGTATTACGAAATTCGGGATGTGCACTGCTGACGTCCGAAGATTTCATCGAACGGAGGAAACCGTGATGAGTACCAATACCGCTGAACAACTCAACCAGACACCGAGCTTTTGCGATGGCATCCAGCACTATGGTGAGGCCTGGGCTGACTTCGAGAAACATGCCAGCTCAGCCATCATTGCTGAGGGCGAATCGAGCATACGCAAAATTGATGAAGCAGCGGTCTACCAGACCTTGCTGGGCGCCGATGCCCTGCGTTATGTCACTTTGCAGGTCTGTGGTTCAAAAGGCTCCGGCCACCCTGGTGGCTTTGCCTCCAGCGCCGAGGCCCATGCCGCACTCATGATGCTGGGCCATACCAATATCCTCACCGAAGTCGGTCACCACGCGCCCGGTTTCTATTCGTCCATGTTCCTGGATGGCTCGCTGGAAGATATGGGTATCCACACCATGAACGACATGATGCAACGCTTCCGTGAAAAGCACGGTCTGCTGGGTCACCTGTCTGGGGCGATTCCCGGTCTGCTGGCGCCTGCCGGTCCATTAGGCCAGGGTCAGCATTTCGCGATGGCAGGTGCTTACTTACATCGTGACAAACTGTTCCCGGTCACCATTGGTGATGGTGGTATGGGTGAACCCTACGTATTGAACTCGATGATGCACTTCAGTACCGCCTATCCGGACATCACCAACTTCCTGCCGGTATTGATCTGGAACGGTTACTCACAGGAACACCATTCGATGGTTTCCCTGCATGATAACCAGCAGATGATCGACTACTGGAAAGGTCACAAGTTTGAAGAAGTCATTTTGATCGATGCCAAAGATTTTGATGACTCCGACCAGGAAGGAGCTTATGTTGATAGTAGTCACTTCTCGCTGCAGCAGCGTCTTGCCTTCACCCAGGCAGTACTGGAAGGTATCGATAAAGCGGCGAAATCGGCGCTAGGTGCGCATGGGCGTGGCAAACTGACTGCGTTCATTATTAAACAGCTGAAAGGTACCGGGGTCCATACCGTTGGCGCCAAGTCGCACAACCTCTACCCTGCGGATACGCTGGACCAGCCACACATTATCGATGGTCTGAAGCGACGTGCCCTGCCCCAGAGCGCCTGGCAAATTGTGCGGGATAACTTCAGTCGCGCCGGTGGAGGGCCTGCTGGTAAGACCGTGGTAACTGAATCGGAACTGGCGATCACGCCGTTACCGAAATTGAACATGCAGGAATTCTCAAAGGACGAAAAAGCAGTGCCATCTACCGCCATGGGTGCACTGGTTGCGCAAGTAGGCCAGGCCGACAAGCGCTTTGTTGTGACCAATGCCGATGGTAACGAGGCCTCAGCAATGAAGAACATCAATGATGCCTTAAAGATTCGTCACCCGACAGCTGATCCATTATATAACCAGGATCCCACGGGTCAGGTCTATGAGCCATTGAACGAAGATGCCTGTGCCGGTTTGGCTGCCGGTCTGGCCCTGTTTGGTTCGCGTGCCCTGTGGCTATCCTATGAGTCGTTTGCGATTAATGGCTGGCCAATCGTTCAGACTGTAACTCAGGCGATGGCAGAATTACGCCGCAAGACACCGGCGATTGTCACTATGTTTACGGCCGGTGCCCTGGAACAGGGTCGTAACGGCTGGACTCACCAACGTCCCGAGATTGAAAACTATTTTGCCGGGATGATGCGGAATGGCAATGTGTTTCCATTGTTCCCCTGCGATGCCAATGCGATGCAGGCAACCTATGAATATGCAACCAATAGTTATAACAAGGGCATGGTCATCATTGCCTCGAAAAGCCCGCTGCCGGTTTATATGAGCATTGATGAAGCACGTAGCGCGATCGAGCAAGGTGCGGCGACCATTTACGAGTCTGAAACCGGTGATAATGGAACCATTGTCTTTGCCGTAACCGGCGACATGATTTATCTGCCGGTGTTCGATGCCAAGGACAAGCTGGAAGCGGCCGGTTACCGGGTTCGCATTGTTGCGGTACTCAATCCACGTCGTTTATACCGCCCAACGGATATTGCCTGGGATACCGTCTCGCAACCTGATGACAAGTTCATGTGCGACGATGATTTCAATGCCCTGTTCGATGGTGATGTATTGATGGCGGTATCGGGCGGTCCCAGTGCTCCGCTTGAGCCGGTGTTACTCCGTAGCCGTGCACCGAGTCGTGACACCATCTGTTGGAAGCGTGGCGAAACCACGGCTAGCCCAACAGAGATCATGGAGTTCAACGGCATTACGCCTGAGATCATGATTGAGCGGGTAGAGAGCTTGATAAAGTAAGCAAGTGTTATCGTCCTCTCTCGCTGCCTGTTAAAGTGAGAGAGGACTTATTTACTCAGAGATCGAGATCCGCATATTAAGAGACAACAACATGGCCAAAACCAAGATTATTGTGCTTGATGACGACCCCACCGGCTCACAAACGGTGCATAGCTGTTTATTGCTAACCCGTTGGGATGTAGAAACGCTGAAGCAGGGCTTACTGGATGTTGCTCCTCTGTTTTTTGTGTTGACCAACACCCGCGGTATGGATGCGCAAGCAGCAGCACGCATTACCCGTGAAGTCTGTATCAATTTAAAACAGGCATTGGCCGAACTGGATACCGCCGGTCAGCCGATTAACCCCGTTATGGTCAGTCGCTCTGATTCAACCTTACGTGGTCACTACCCGGTTGAGACGGATGTCATCGCTGAAGAGCTTGGCCCGTTTGATGCGCATTTCATGGTGCCTGCCTTTTTTGAGGGGGGTCGTTTTACCAATGACAGCATTCACTATTTAATTGTCGACGGTAAACCAGTCCCAGTGCATGAAACCGAGTTTGCCCGTGACTCAGTATTTGGTTACAGCCATAGTTACCTGCCGGATTACGTGGAAGAAAAAACTCAGGGTCGGATCAAGCATGATGAAGTGGAACGTTTTCTATTAGCCGATGTACGTGGTGACAACCTTGCACGTCTGATGGACCTGGCTGGCAATACGTGCTGTGTCGTTGATGCCGAGACACAGGATGACCTGAATCATTTCTGCGAGCAGTTGATGCTGGCTGCAGGGGATGGTAAGCGTTTTTTATTCCGTAGCGCCGCCAGTCTGTTAACGGCATTGGCGAAATTACCCCCTCAGCCAGTGAAAGCAGAAGCCATGAGCAGTTATGTGCGCAACGCTCGCCCTGGTGCTGTCATTGTCGGCTCCCATGTGAAGAAAACCACTGAACAGCTAAACGCTCTATTAAAGATGCCCGATATCGTTGGCATCGAAGTAGACGTTGCTAAGATCAAGGACCATTATGAATCTTTGTTAATTTCGCTGGTTGAAGAGATTCTAACAATTCATCAACAGGGCAAGACCGTCGCCATTTATACCAGCCGCGTGGAAAAGATGTTTACTTCTCAGGCTGAACGTCTTGAATTTGGCATGCTGGTGTCGGACTTCCTGATGGATATTGTAAAGAATCTGCCGGAGAGCCTCGGCTTTTTGATCAGTAAAGGCGGGATTACCTCCAATGATGTACTCAGTAATGGCTTGAATCTGCGCATCTCCCGCGTACTCGGGCAAATCCTGCCTGGCTGCTCGGTCGTGCGCTGCCCGCAAACCCATCCCCGCTACCCGGAATTGCCGGTAGTGATCTTTCCCGGCAATGTCGGCGATGCGCGCTCATTAGCAAAGGCCTATGCATTTCTTGCTTTGCCAGGGAAGGATACAGACACGTCTCAAATACTCGAAGCTGCGGGAACAGCGCATTAGTCAAAATTAGCCAATACGCTCACTGTACACAATCTCGATTTGGCATCTCTGTTACTCTATAGGTAGTGCTTTATGTTACCATCCAGTATGCTTTGGTTAGGGTAACTTTATAGGGCAGGAAGTACATCTGTGACCCATCCTGATATGCACTTGGTTCTTCTCCCGGGACTTGATGGGACGGGGAAACTATTTACACCGTTTATTGAACAATTTCCTGATCGATCACAAATCACGGTTATTGAATATCCACGGGATCGACATATTCCATACCGGCATTTAGCCGAATATATAACACCATTCCTCCCAAAAGATAAACCGTTGGTACTACTGGGTGAATCTTATTCAGGTCCAATTTCGCTGATCCTGGCCAGCAGAAATGAACTCAATGTTCACGCAGTTATCCTGGTTGCTACTTTTGCACGCTACCCATCATCTTTTTTAAAACGCATCACAAAGTATTTACCTCTGTCATTTTTATTTCGCCTGTCCATACCGGAATTCGGGATTCGACATTATTGTTTTGGTAGCGACACCAACAAAACCTTAAGTCGCCTGCTAAGACAGTCTGTAAAAGAGAATTTATCGGGTATCCTCGCACAACGCGCACGTGATGGTTCAAAAATTGACGTAACCAATATACTTCACAAGGTTAAAGTACCTTGTTTATATATTGCCGCCAGTCAAGATAGACTTGTACCTCACACGGCAATAAAAGACTTGCAAGATAAACTTCCGAACATACAAGTCGTGACGGTTGAAGGCCCGCATTTTATTCTGCAAGTCCAGCCGCGCCAATGTTACACAATTGTCACTAATTTTCTTTCAACCATCAGTGAATAGCTTTTTTACTATTGAAAATGTGTATGGGTTATACATTCCTGCTGCCAGAATGATTTGACGATACAATAGTCAGGGAAAATTCTATTACCTTTCTGCATAACTTCTAATCTTATCGCTTATTTTCACTGTGATACAATACCGTAACATCAATAAAATATTTTGCGATCAACTTCACACATTAGTATTGGTTTTTAATCCATACCTGAATTACTTTATGAATAGTCATTTAATTTATACATTTCAGGTGATGGTTAATGGGCGCCCAAGACCTTAGCTTATGGATACACTATATATGCGAACAATCTGTCCCGGTTATGCGCAATACAGTACAATCCATTCTTGCCATTTGCAGCAATGAAAAGGCAACCAGCAAAGAACTTGCGGATACAATAATAAAAGACCCCACATTTACCATTCGTGTAATACGCATTGCTAATTGTCTATACTATAAGCGCACTTCAGCACCCATTATGGATATTCGTCAAGCTGTACTTTTAATTGGCTTTGATAAAATTCTTGCTATCTGTCTCACAGTCTCCATCGTTGACAAACTGGTCAATAACAATACATTGCGCCACATCCGAAAACTAATGAAGTGCTCTTTACAGACAGCCTTGCTGGCAAAAAGTATTGCTGAAAATATTGGGTTACCTCACCCTGATGATCTATTTATCGCTGGTCTTCTCCATGATATTGGAGAGATTGCCTTCTGGAGTCTATCTGGTCAATCTGGTGATGAGATCGCAAATAAGTTAGCCAACATACCATTACCCGATGATGCGGCACAACGTGAACTGTTGGGTATAACTTTTAAGGAATTGACCATCGGCATAACGACTCGCTGGCGTCTTTGCCCAATATTACGGTTAGCACTAATCGAGCCAAATATTTTAGATCCATATGTACAATGTCTTATCCAAAGTCATAATATTGCCCTCGAGTATGGCAATAACAATGCCTCAAATATCAGATTGCACGAATTGTCCAAAACGATGAAATTGTCAATTGAAGACACTGCTGCTTTAGTCAAAGAACAATATATAAAATCGCTAGAGCTTAGTGAATGCTATTTATCTCGCCCCTGATTGTTCTCACCTTTGCATAGAGAAGATATCTGCCAACTGTTATAGAAATAACTCGGTAGTAAATAAAACCTGCCAAATAACATTTAGAAAAATATCAACAGATTGTAAATTATTGTTACAAGGATAACTGTTGCACTCATTATTTCAGTGATCCATAGTCAACATTTGTAAATTAATTGCTTTAAATACTTTATTCCCCAATATTAATGCCGACAATAATGTTTAGAACAGTGATGCTGAGACCCCCCCTATGCCACTAATCTACGATCGAGACTTTGTTGAACCTCATGCTGCTAAATCTATCAACTATGAGGCGATAGATGAGTTACTAAAGTATTGCGAGATACGACAATTTCCTAAAAAAGGTATCATCATTAAAGGTGGTGAAACGGCCGATTGTCTTTTTTATTTAATCAGGGGTTCGGTAACCGTTACTGTTCTGGATGAAAATGAAAACGAGGTTGTGCTAACTTATCTGAATGCAGGTGATTTCATTGGTGAAATTGGACTGTTTTATCAAATTAAACATCGCATTGCCAAGGTGCGCGCCCGAACCCCATGTGAACTTGCGGAAATTAAATACGAAAAGCTGGAAGAGCTATTTACCGATAAGCTAAAAGATGTTCAATCTGATGTCTTAACTGCAATAGGTTTACAGCTAGCCCAACGGTTATTGAAAACCACAAGGCGTGTCACCCAGTTGGCCCACATGGATGTATCTGGTCGTGTCGCACGCATTCTCCTTGATCTCTGCCGTGAGCCTGAAGCCATGTCCCACCCAGAAGGTACACAAGTACACATCTCACGCCAGGAACTTGGCCGTATGGCAGGCTGTTCACGTGAGACTGTTGGCCGCATCCTCAAAACCATGGCCGAAGATGGCATGATTGAAGCGAATGGAATGGATATCGTGGTTTACCATAGTCGCTAAACCTTAATTTTCTATCGATAATGCGCGCACATCATTCCACTCACCATCCAGACCAACTTCTACACCTTTGAGCCTAATTGATTTCAGCAGGACTCGACCTTTTGGATCCTGTTCCATAGCAAGCATAGCGTTTTGTAGTCGCTCAATCGCCTGATTAGGGACCCGTGGATGAGCAGCAAAGGCATGCGGGGTAAAACCATCTGAGGTCCATAAAATTCTTAATTGCTCGCGGATCTCCGGTGCGGCGTTTTTGAAAGTTCGCATGACACCGCCACCAGCGGGGTAACGACCTTTTGCCACATTCCGATAGACCGAATCATGCGAAGAAACGAACTTCGCCGTGACATTTAGACCGAAACCGTTAAAAATAGCACGTGGTACCTGACTTGCAGCAAAGGCATTCGAAGGAAAGGCTAATTCCTTGTTTGATAAATCATTTATATCCTGGTAGGGACTATCTTTACGCACAACCAATATCCCTTTGAGCCGTTTGTTTTTAGCTTTGGCAAAGGCCTGATAACCCGTGCTACTGTTAACCTGGGTATAATGATAGGGATTCATATAGGCCAAATCATATTTACCATCGTGCAAACGTTTTTCAAAGGTCGGTATATTACGTGCCGTAGCAAATTCAAGATCATAGCCTGTCTCTTTTGCAAGATATGCAAGAATCGGTGTCCAGGTTCGTGATAATTTGCTTCCAGAAGATTGCGGGACAATCCCAAACCGAAACTGTTGTTTTGCCTGTGCAACTTGGTTAGTGGTACTATTTAATAGCAGCACACCCAAAACATAAATACCAAATTGAAGTTTATATTTTATGCTCATATATTTGCTCCGCTTAACTATTTACCATTTCAACTACATTAAATGCCTTTTTTAATTGGGCTTCGACTACATCCATGACTTCATTCTCGGAATATGGTTTTACCAGATAAGCATTGACGCCTGCTTTATCTGCTTCGCTACGATGTTTTTCCGTTGCGCGAGAGGTGATCATAATAATTGGTATATTGTGAGTAGCTGGCTTCGCTCTGACAAACGCTG
>JASFLV010000063.1:0-10817 GCA_050117915.1 Thioalkalispiraceae bacterium
AAGTTGATAACTTCCCAATGGTTCTCTGTTAATTCACAGTCATCTTCCTTAGCCATTACTTCAGCAACAGCAGGTTCCCAATCGTTAAGATTAGCCAGGTAACCCTCTTCATCGACTTCCAACTGCTTTCCATTTACATCAATAGACATGGTTCGTTCTCCTCGTGCAGTGAACTACACAATAGTTCATTTATTAAAAATTAAAGCCAAGACTGTACTTTGTCGTTTTCAACAGTTAAGGAAACAAAACCGTTGTAATCGACAACTTCAATACCATCAATGAGTTTATCTTCATTGATGCCACGTGCTTTCAAGTCTGGACCTAAAACATAAAAACTAATATCACCTTTAGCGCCTTCAACGGCAGCAGATTTCTCAGTACCTTTCATTGCACCATATACGCCGTCTTCAATTAGCAACACAGAGCTACCTTTGCTTGCCAGGCGAAGACATGCATCTAATGAGTTCTTGTCAAAAGGTGATTTGTTTACCGTATGTAATATTGCCATCGTGCTTTCCACCTTCTAGAAGTTGAGTAAGACATCAGAGTCATCAAGCAGAGCTTTTAACTCATCTGAACTTACAACTTTAATCGAGTCTTTCTCTGCCCAGTCTTCATCTTCATCTTCCCAGGTCAGATGCATAAGATCATCGACAGTTAACCCACGAGCTTCCAGTGACTCTTTCTCGACATAGATCTTGTTAATGTCGTAGTCACCTAAAGCAGAGTAGGTTGGCGAAAAGTTTTTGATGCCAACTCCAGTTGTGTCCTGGTCTTTACAGATCTGGTAGACACCATCATCTATAAAGGCAAGCGCAACATCTTGCTCGAAAGCTGCACCGATCAATACTACTTCCAGTGATTCCCATGCGTAGATCGTGCCATAGGGGGCTCTACGATTTACATACATGAATTTCTTTGTATCAGACATGTAATATTCCCCCTGCCTTAATCGCCGAACACAACAAGACGGTCACATTGAATGCCGGTTTCGATTAACTGGCCGAGACCAGAAATACGGAATCCATCAGCAATGTTATTACCATCTTTGCCATTTCTTTCTTGTTCACCTTCATCCACGATGCCGCGACGTTGAGCGGCAGCTACACAGACAACCAGGTCGATATTGTTTTCTTTAGCCAGTTGAGACCAGCCGTTGACAATATTGATGTCGTCCTGTGGTGGGGTGGTATAGCGTGTGCCATTATTCACACCATCGTGGTAGAAGAATACCCGGAAGATCTCATGCCCCGCTGCTATCGCGGCCTTGCAATAATTCAAGGCCGTGACAGTAGCTTCATGGGTATATGGACCTTCATTTATTTGAATGCCTAACTTCATTAATACAATTCCTGTCGCTTAGAAACGAATGTGAGTTGAAGCATTCAGGCTGGCACGTGCGCCTTTCCAGTTATCAATGTGATACTTGGTGAATGGCAGACCAGTTTCTTCGAAGAAACGAGGCCAACCAATGCGCTCAATCCAGTCATTGATACGTTCCCAATCTTTCGCACCTTCACGATAAGCTTTAAGGATCTGCTTAACGATTGCAGTGGCTTCAGGCCAGCGAGGTGGGTTGTTAGGGATACCAGCAGCAACCAGTTTCTGGAAGGTCGGCTTGCCACGTGCATTAGAGTGGTTACCACCAACCCAGATTGCCAGTTGAGTGTGTATAGGATCGTTGATCTGCATTGGCGGGCAGGGTGGGTAGCATGCACCACAGCAGATACATTTCTTCTCATCGACTTCCAGTGAAGGCTTGCCGTTTACCTGGGCTGGGCGAATCGCAGCAACCGGGCAACGAGCAACAACTGAAGGACGCTCACAAACGTTTGATACCAGGTCGTGATTAATTTTAGGTGGCTTGGTGTGTTGAACGTTGATCGCAATATCGCCCTGACCACCACAGTTAATCTGACAACAAGATGTAGTCAGGTGAACGCGGTTAGGCATGTTGCAGTTCTTAAAGTCATCGATGAGTTCATCCATCATGGCTTTAACAACACCTGATGCATCAGTACCAGGAATGTCGCAATGTAGCCAGCCCTGAGTATGAGAGATCATTGCAACAGAGTTGGCGGTACCACCCACAACAAAGCCTGCGTCTTCCAGTGCTTTGATTAAAGGCTCAACCTTAGCCTTGTCAGTCACCATGAATTCAATGTTTGAACGCAAGGTGAAACGGATATAACCATCTGCATATTCATCAGCAATTGAAGTCAGTTTGCGCAGCGTGAATGAATCAAGAATACGCTGAGTACCGGCTTTCACAGTCCAGATTTCATCACCGCTGTGAGCAACGTGACGAAGGACACCTGGACGAGGATGTTCATGGTATTTCCACTGACCATAGTTCTTGCGCATCGAAGGATGCATGTACTGGAAGCCATCTGGGCAACCTGATTCAATCGGTGAGCGTGGTGTCGCTTTTTGTTCCGACATGAGTTGTTCTCCTAAAACTTCGTAAAATCTTTACGCTTAAGTAACTTAGTGAAGCAGCGCAGGGATTAACCTGCAGCTGCTGCCTTTTCTTCTGCCTTGCGCTGGAACCAGGCTTCGGCTTCTTCGTCCCAGCCATCCATACGGACGTATGAAGATTGGCGTGGGCTGTTGACCATATTTGGATCAACATCGATACCGATACCTTCCAGGAAGTTCACAAGACCAATACGTTCAATCATTTCACCAGTACGCTCGTGCTCAAGTGCGTTCTCGGCGAAGAAGTCGATAGTTTCTGAAGCGATGTCAACAATCTTCTCGTAGTCTTCAGCAGTATCCAGCTTCAAGAACGGAACAATGACAGTACCCATTAAGTCACCAATCTTCAGAGTACGCTTACCACCGATCAGGATGGTTACACCTTTGTCATCACCAGGCGATAAGGCCTTGGTCATAACGTTCAGACAGTGCATACAACGCACGCAGTTCTTGTTGTCAACATCCAGAGTGTTGTCTTCGTTCAGCGTCATACAGTTGGTAGGACAACGTGTTGTAACGTTATCGATAACATAGTCGCGACCTTTTGCCTCAACGAAAGCTTTGACTTCGTCCTGGTCAATCTTCATGTCATCACGCCAGGTACCGATTACTGCAAAGTCAGAACGCTCAATAGAGTTCATGCAGTCATTTGGGCAACCTGAGACTTTGAATTTGAACTTGTAGGGAAGAGCAGGGCGGTGAACATCATCAGTAAAGGTGTTTACCAGGTGACGCATAACAGCGTGCTCGTTTGTGCAAGATTGTTCACAACGTGCAGAACCAACACAAGCCATCGCAGTACGTACACATGGACCTGCACCACCTAAGTCCCAACCGTACTCATTGATTTCATCAAAGAAGTGTTGAGTACCATCAGTTGTAGTACCGATAAACATGATGTTACCGGTTTGGCCGTGGAAGGTGATCATACCAGAGCCATGCTTTTCCCAACTGTCACACAGTTGGTTCAGGATGTCTGTGGTGTAGTAGTTGCCGGGTGGTGGCTGTACACGCAGGGTGTGGAATTCTTTTGATTCAGGGAAAGCTTTACCGACTTCAGAGAAACGGGGGATGATACCACCACCGTAACCAAAGACAGATACGGTACCGCCTTTCCAGTAACCTTTGCGGGTTTCGTATGAATGCTCAAGTTGACCTAACAGTGAGTTAGCAACTTCGTTGATGCGCTTGTCAGGGTGCTCGTCGCGCATACGCTTGAAACCAGAAATGAAGCTTGGCCAGGGTCCTTCTTCAAGAACGTCTAGCATTGGCGTAGGATGAATCTTGCTTTTATCCATGGCTTTCTCCTTCGGATATAAACTCGTTAATTGCCGGCTAATTAGTTGGTATTTTAAACCCTAAGCTGAAACTAGCTATATCCAGTTAGGGCACAGATAAACCTTGTTCATTTGACTGAGCGAAGTCTAGGTCGCGCCGCCCTTCGGGAGAACCTCACCTATGGGGTGATCGTCTATCAAAGGCTTACCCCATTGGGGGTAGATAAAATTTAACCAATCGCCCATAAATTCACCTCATGAGAGGCTTGATGGCAACAAGTCTGAGCAATACCCAATAAAAACAATATGTTATCAGCTAATACAAATTGCCAGCGCGCGGGATTATATATCCATAAGCCACACAGGTGAATAGTCCGGGCATTATTTTTCAGTTTTTTTGCGCCTTGAAAAAGATGCGTGTATTACAATATCAGTGATTTTTTATAAACGGGTCCACAATGCAAAACGTTGAGTCAAATTCACAACCAGCGACAGTGACAACACCCGAACAGGGTGTTTTCAGCCTGAATGACAGTGAAGCCTATCATTCATGGCGTGATCAGAAACTCAATGGTTACCCGACACGCTCGGAGGCATTGCTGGTCGAGCTGGGTGATCTGAGGCGACTGAGCGAGGCTGAGCGAGCTGCCCTGGCGAAACGGCTTAACAAGACCAATATTGTCATATATAAGTATAAAGGCAAAGCCGCCAGCAAAGCGGATATCCAGTCCCTGGCCTGTCAGCTGGGCCTGGCACAGCTGGATCATAATTTATGTGCGGATGAAGATAAGATTACTTCCCTGCAAGTGGTGGATAAAGGACGCCATGGTGGCTACATCCCTTACAGTGATAAAAGACTGAGCTGGCATACCGACGGTTACTATAATTCCGCTGCACAAACGGTCCGTGCCATTATTATGCATTGTGTTCGGCCCGCTGCGACTGGTGGAGAAAATATGTACCTGGATCCAGAGATTCTATACATCCAGTTACGGGAGCAGGATCCACGCTGGATCGAGGCCCTGATGCAAGCCAATGCCATGATCATTCCCGCCAATTTCGAAAATGGAAAACAAATCCGGTCAGAGACACGAGGCCCCGTATTTTCTGTTGATCAGCAGGGTTATTTACATATGCGCTATTCTGCCAGAATACGGAACATTGAATGGGCCAAAAATGGACATATTAAAAAGGCGAGAGCGTTTATCACGGAATTTCTGGCCAGTGACAGCCCTTATGTATTCCGTTATCGCTTACAGGCAAATGAAGGTGTGATCAGTAATAATGTATTGCATAATCGCACTGCATTTAAAAATGATGAGCAACATAATCGATTGCTTTATCGTGCAAGATTTTATGAACGAGTCAACATCAGTTAACGAATAATGAATTAATGCAGGTATGTGACAAATGTTATGGCTGAGTGAAGTGTTATTACAGAATCATGATATGACAACATTCGATGAACTAAAGGAAAAAATTAGCGAGAAGGCACAAGGTGAAATGTTTTTCAGAATGGATGTAAAACCACCTTTTACTGATACGCCTGAAAACTGGGAAGATCAACTTGAATCAGCCTTTACCAGCGGTCAACGGAGTTAAGGCTGAAATACCAGGGTTAAATAATGTTTTGGACAGAAGATACAGATCGTAATAAAGAGTTTGTCGTACCGGACGAGATTGTAGATATCAATTACAAACTTGAGTGTAAGACCTTGCCGATTGATCATGCACAGGCATTATCAGATGAAATCCATTCCGCACTTCCCTGGTTTGGTAATGAGGAACTGGCGGGGTTACATTTAATACACGTTGCTGAATCAGGCAATGGCTGGATGCGTCCGGAAGATCCCGAAAATGAAGTATTATGTTTGTCCAAGAGAACACGCATGACCTTGCGTGTCCCACAACATCGCCTGGAGGATGCCCATCAGCTAACCGGCCAGTCATTGAATATCGATGGTCATCCTTTGACGGTTAAAGAAGGCAGTCCGCGCAAACTAAGTGTCTTGCCTACCATGTTTGCCCGCTACGTGTTGACAGAAGAACATCTGGATGAGCACGCCTTTTTGCAGCAAATGGTCAAAACCCTGACTGAAATAGATATCCCGGTGACCAAGATCATGGCTGGACGTCTGCACAAGATGCGGATGCGCGAAGGTGAACTGTTTGCGCGGAGCCTGATGGTGGCCGAAATGACGCCGGAGAATGCCTTTAAACTCCAGAAACACGGTATAGGCGAAGGGCGTAAGTTTGGATGTGGCTTATTTGTTCCGCAAAAGGGTATCAGCGCGGTCAACGCCGACCAGTAACCGTGGCTAGCCTTGCGCCATCAGACTGGTGACAGCATTTCCTAACTAAAGCTCTGGGTAATTCAGGTTCTTATATCACTGATGGGATGCTTGATCCCAAGCGGAAAATCCAGATAATAGGCGGGCTTTTATTTTTGGGTGTGGCCGCTGTTTCGATACAGGGTCGAGCAGGCCACAATTCAGATTCAAACCTGTTAGGTACTATTCTAGAGGAAATTAATAATGGCACTGGAAGTAAACGGGCAAACTATTGCGACCACAGACAATGGTTATCTGGAAGATGCAAACGACTGGAACGAAGATGTAGCAAAAGTCCTGGCTGAAGGCGAAGGTATCGAAATGACGCAAGAACACTGGGATGTGGTTAACTACCTGCGAGATCAGCATTTTAATAATAACGGCAATGAGCCAAACGAACGCGCTATCATGAAAGATATGGGCAAAAAATGGGGCAAAAAGCTAACTTCTAAAATCATGTACGAGATGTTCCCGCTGATGCCTTCTAAACAAGGCCGTAAGGTAGCCGGTTTATCAGAAAGTACACGTAAGGGTGGTTATTAATAGCTACTTTTCGCAGTGTAGGCCAAAAGTGATATAGAGCAGATATACGCCCTTTGCTATATTGCTCCCATCATTGGCTGGGTAATCCACAGCGGTTGTATAACAAACAGCCGAAATTGGTTAAAATTCAATACGTTAAGTGAGGTTTGCGATGAGCGACAAACAGGAAAAGATTAAAAAGATGCTGGAAATGCAAGCAAAATTTATTGCATATGAGCAGAAGAATGGCGTGACCGCTGAGGAATATTTCGTATCACCTGAAGGCCATGAACTGCACAACTATCGCCAGGAATACCTCGCGCTGGCGGATGATGTTGTCAACATGGCACATGAAGAAAAAGGTTCGCATCGCTAAATCTTTAGTCGTTGCTAGAACAGGGTCATCACAGGAAAGGTCGCGAATGCGGCCTTTTTTGTTTTGTCTTAGTAGAATTACACGTCAGATCTAACTTAAGAAATTACTTTAAGAGTACATGAGAAATAGCTCATATCTTATTGTTAATACTACAATTCTGACCACATGCGAACCAGATTGACGTAGCTATGATCCACCTGGTTGGTGATTGCAGAGTTAGGCTGCTCACGCATCAATGTCTCGCGGGCCTGATTGAGCTCGAACAACAAATCACGTTTTTCGGCTTGTCGTATCATACTCTGGATCCAGGTGACCGCCACATAACGCGTGCCTGAGGTGACAGGTTTGACCTGGTGGAGGCTGGTCGACGGATAAAGAATTGCTGAGCCGGCTTCCAGTTTAGCGGTTTGGGAACCAAACTGGGTGTTTATCTCAAGCTCGCCGCCCTGATAGTCGTCAGGTGAATTAAGAAAGACTGTACAAGAGATGTCTGAGCGATAGCGCTGACCAGCAGGCCCCATCACGGGATCATCGATATGCTCACCATAAGTCTGGCCTGTTTCGTATTTGGCATAGAACGGCGAGGCGATCCGATGGGGTAATGCCGCACTCTGGAACAAGGGATGTTGTACCAGTGTATTCATTACCAGTGTATTGAGCCGGTTTAAGTGTGCAGCATCGGGCGGTAGTTCTGCATTATTTTTCACTCGTTGGGCTGACAGACCCGCTGACAGCTTGCCATCCACAAATTCTGCCCGTGCGAGAATGTCCTGAATTTCTATCAGTTTCTTCTTGGATAAGAGTGCGGGGATTTCTATAAGCATAACGGTTAGATAAGATCGCGACAGCAGGTTACAATAGATTGATTATAATAGCAGGATAAGTCAATGAAATTGAATGTTTATGTTGGTGATGATCTAATCCCAATCGAAGTTCCTGAAGCTATGTTAGCTGATGCGGAGCATATTTATGCAAAAATGGACAGCGATATGGATCAAGGATGGCAGATTTTTCAGGAGTGGGTCGACAACCCGACGACTGATCAGCGTTGCCAGGTGGTTGCCGATAAATTATTAACCGCGCTGGAAAATGAAAATCAGCCCTCTTCGATGTTAATGGCGGGTTATATCATGACTCGTCGCCCGGATATCAACACTATTCATATCTCTACCGATGGTGATATAAGCCAGACTGAACTCTCATAACCTGTAATCAGTCATCACAAGCATGGTTTTTTCTGTATAACAACTGTCTGGCATTGAAACATAATAGCGCACTATTATTTTCACTGAATAACATGTCGAATATTTTTCGGTAATCTCTAGTCTTACTTCACAATAACAGTAGAATCTGCATCCATCACATCAACTGTCTAGATATTAACAGTTCATGGTTTTTATCATGACGGTATGAGGAATCAGCTCAAAAAGTACAGGCCCGGTCTTTGTTGGTTGGTAGTTGTGCTTTTTGTAAAAATTTAAACAGCTATCCCTTGCATTAAGGATTATCTTGCTGACCCCCCATGATCTTGCCTGATTTTCCAGGGTCTCAAGTATCAGGCTGCCTATTCCCGTCCGCTGATAAGCATTCAGCACAGCCATATAACGTATTTGTGCCGTGGACTGATCAGATTGATGGATTCGGCCAACGCCTATGACCTCGCCGTGGAATGTCACCATTAAGTGATAGCTTTGTACTTCATGTTCATCTTTTTCACTGCCGATGGGTTGCGACCAGGGCTTGCGCAACACTTCCCAACGTAACCGATAGTATTCCCGCCACTCGTTTTCGGTCTGTGGCGATTTTAGGACAAATTGATCAAGCAAAGATGACCCAGGTGGTGGCAATGTATTTAATTCCCTTTTCAAGGGTCACACCTCTGTGTTCATGCGTCCAAAAAGGAGGGAACAGCAATAGTTTACCTTGTTCAGGTTTGATCTTGATATCTTGATATAAAAATTCTGTTTCTCCGCCAGGTCCTGGCACATCGTTAAGATACCAAACGGCAACCAGTTGTCGTGAACTGAATTCATGACTACCACCATCGATATGCCAATGATAGTGTTGTCCTGGTTCAGTACGTTGTATGGCATAACCCATATCCTTAAACGGTCCTTTGAAAAAGGGAAAGGCCTCTCTGAACTCTTTAATGGCAATACCTAATGATGAAAACAGACCCCGATCGACATCTTTCCAGTGGTCTTTTCCGCTGACAACCAGATCAGTCGATTTTTTAATACTCTGATCCTCTTTTGCCATTTGGCCAATGCGCCCCTGGTATTGTTCATCGGTATAATGTTCAAAACGGCGAATCATTTCTTCACATGCATCTGCCGGAATGGAGTTTTTCTTTTCAAAGATAAAGCTATTGGGTTCAACTTCAACAATAGTTGAAAGCGGTTTGATGGTTCGTTCCATAGATCTATTCTTGAGTTTACTCGGAGGCTGATTATTATAATTTACTGGTTTCGATTATGTCGACGAGATGCAGTGGGTCCATGTCCTTATTCTTTTGCCAGTTTGACAAGGCAGATTGGCATACATGCTCCCAGTGTTTTGCGCCTGTAGAAACCTGTTTCTTTAAAGCTTGAAAATTTGATGATTCAAGCCATTCATCATAGGCGCTCAATAAGCCAGGGAACAGATCTTTACGCAAGTGGCTTAGATTGGCAATATAAAAATGTAAAGATGCAATGTTCTCTTGTTCGATTATTGTCGGCAGGGTTGAGTGACAATCGGCCAGATGATCACGTATTGAACGCAGCAGTAATTCCAGTTTTGAATGGGGCAGGGATATGAGTAATTCTTCCCATTGCTCGCCGAGTATTTCATGCGCTTTGACCTCACCAATTTCATGCAGGATGGCAGAATTCAGTTCTCTATCAGTCATCTCCGTTAAAGACTGCTCCAGCTGATTTTCAAAATCATAAAAAGACAAGGCACGCGCCATCGCATTATTTGGCCTGTTCCATAACCATTGTTCATATTTTTCCCAGATGAGGCGGCGCATTGCCTCGCGCCTGATATATATAGTTTTGCCCTGGCTCATGGCAGGAGGCGCAGTCAGGTCACGAGCATACTCATCAGCGACGACAATAATTTCAAAACCGTTGTAGCTCTCGTTTCTCTCGAGTACGCCCAGGAAGAAATGTGCATTAGTATTGCGACCAAGGCCACCACTGTAGACAAGATGTTGAGATTTCAGAATGCTATTGATTGACCTTGAATCAAAGGGGTCATAATCTACGCCATTGATCGGGATACTCGAAAAGTTATTTTCGGCGAGGCTTTCCCATAGTTCTTCGCGTTGTCTAAGCCACGCTCCAACTTCTTCGCCGGGCAGCGGGTCACCATAGTCATAACCGCTTTCCCAACGATAGAATTCACGCATTTTCAACAGGTAGATACAAAGCGTATAGTCTCCTGCTGCCTGGGAATCAGCAATATGACAATTGGTCTGGACAACCTGCATTATGTTTGAAAGGTCAAGACTCATAGCAGCAACTCGTTATATTCATGTAGTCTGACTAGTCGTAATTCAAGTGGTTATTCCAAGGGGAATAGTATTCATGGCCAATCAATAATTCGCTTGGAGTCAATGTTACAACAAAGTAAAATAGACACGCTTCTTAATCCTATTAATCCTAGCATGCCAACCATATAGCCGCTACATGTGTTGGTCCTGGCTAGACATAACCAGTTGTTTTGTATGTGAATACTGAGGTGCAGTGTGAGAGTAAAGAGTAAATGGCACAAGAAAGACAAAACCCATACAGTTGAAGAGTTAGCCGGTGCGTTGGCATTTATTGCCATCCGGATTGCCCAGAACGGCAC
>JASFLV010000064.1:0-10762 GCA_050117915.1 Thioalkalispiraceae bacterium
GCTTATGATTGATTATTTTGAACAATATAACATTATTGCAGTTTCTGCACTTTCAGAACATGTAAAAGCTAATGATTAAACTATAATAATTTGCTAATTTGGGCTGAAACAGAGGAAAGGCTTTTTTCAATAACACCTATTCATCTCTCGACATGCGATTTTCATCTGGCAGCCGGTTGTAAACAAGTACCGCACAATTAGATTGGCCAAGCTTATTGGAATAATCTATTTGTGCGTGACGGATTCAATCGGATTACTGCTTTCAGCTGACTCTGTAATTAATCGCTTTAGCTTTACTTGAAGAGACCTTGCCACCAACGTTTACGTGACGGCACTAAGAAGGTATTTTTATCCAGCGGTTCCGGCTTGAGCCGTGTGACAATCCAGCCCGGTAAGGGTGGATTGTCACTATAGCCACAAACAATACCAAGATTGCCCGGATCATAGATTTTAACCAATGAAGGTTCATCCTTATCATCGACATAAACAACACCGCAATAATCTTCCTGATGTTCTTTTCTTAGTAATGCATCAATTTCCGTAATGAATGTATTTAATCGATCTTTAGTAACCGGGTTTTCAGGAACTGGCTCACCTAAGGCATAGATATACCAATTATTGTCTGCTCTGGATCTTAATACCTCCCAGAATTCCTCCAATTGTGGCCACTTGAGAATTCCGACAAAGCTGCCACGAAAGCTGGAATAAAAATCAGAATCAGACGAATTGGCTAATTTATCCATATGGGGTAACCAGTCAGATTAAAACTTGTATACCATCCCAAACGAAAGTGAACTGGGATCTCCACCGGGAATAGTAGATACCTCATCACCATGACCACCATCAGCTACCTTGAATTGCGCAGCAGAATCATTATTGGTCATGGCAAATATCCCATAGAGCGAAAGATTATTTTCAAGCTGATGGAATGCTCCGAATGCCAGAACCGAGGCGCCACTGTCTGCAACGCCACTCGCATCATCAGCCAATAGATACTGTACCCGCAAATCAGTCTTCTCATTTAGCAGCATTTTGGCATTAACGCCAATCACATCGCGTTGCCACTGGGCAACGGTATCTGAATCAATATTTTCGTAGATTGCGCCAAGGATATACTGTTTAATCTTATATTTTGCAGCAAGGCGGAAGGCATCAACATCAGCGGCACTACTATGCCCAGACCATGTCTCATAGCCAAACGCCAACCACAGCATGTCTTTTTTATAACGCACATCAACACTGGTTACATCCGTGTCATTATCATCGACACTGCCTGTTGTTGTATTTTCCGGGTCCACCGCATACATGGCATCGACTATCAGCCCATCCTTATTATAGGTATACAAAATGGCATTCCTGGCCCGCTCGTTTAGCTGGTTACCATCTATATAGCCTGAACCTAAGATGGCGCGTCGGTCACCAACCGTATCGCTGAACAGGCCCCACTTCGAACCAACCAGTTTAAACGGCGTATCATGTAAGCCCACAATGAGTCGCCCAAAGTCGCCCTGCAGTCCCAGAAACGAATTCCGTGTTGTGAAGTTGCCACCACCTGCATCAAGATTGAGTTCAGACTCATATTGATATAGAAAATCTAGTTTTCCAGATGGCATCTTGCCTTTAAAACCCAGCCGGGAGGAATTGGATGAAACAGAAAGACCGTCATTGGTAACAGCAGGGTTATCCTGATCGCTTAAATCAATCGAGATATGCGCTTTACCGTAAATTTCCAGTTTCTCGCCCACCACCTGTACGGCGTGTGCATAAAGTGATACCAATAATCCAACAAGAAGAAAAATACTGCGTAAAAAAATTGTCATGTCTATCTCCCATCATTCTCTTTTACTAATTCTAACAATTTCTCTATTGAGAGAACAGCAACCACACGCCAGCCAGGTGATGTATTAATACCAGATCCTTGTTTATCGATTTAAATCAGCACTCTGATTATTCCAATCAGGAATATGCTTTGCACTTACATACCAAGCGCCAATATTGTGTATTTGTGTAACTCGAAGAGATTTTTTGCTTGTACCGTTGCTACAATAACCGGCAAATATTATTATACATACCTTTTTTATGGTCTCCCCGTGGAAGCCTCGCAAGAGCGGAGTATACATTGCAATCAATCCTGATTAACCCAAAAAGTTAAAAGTTTAATATGCATGTCGTACCACTACCTGGATTCACCGATCCTTTTAGTTCTATAAGCCACTTACTTGCGGCATTTTTCTTTTTAATCCTGGGTGTAAAGCTCATCCTCTCCGCTCGCGGCCATACTGGCTGGATAGTGGCCAATAGTGTCTTTGTTTTCACGGTCGTTTTTCTGTTATCCATGAGTGGCGTCTATCACCTGCTCGATACCGGTACCACTGGCCGTGCAGTCCTGCAACGCCTCGACCATGCCGGTATTTTTGCCCTGATCGCCGGGACCTTTACCCCGATACATAGCATCCTGTTCAAAGGTTTCTTGCGTTGGGGTATTTTGTTTCTAATCTGGGCTACAGCGATTACCGGAATCACCCTGAAATCAATTTTTTTTACTCAGATGGCAGAATGGCTAGGGCTGATACTTTATCTCGGCCTTGGTTGGCTGGGAATATTGTCGGCATATTTAACCCATCGTCTGCATGGGTTCACACTGATCAAACCCCTGGCGTATGGCGCCATTGCCTATACTATCGGTGCCAGCTTTGAATTTCTAAGCCTGCCAACACTCATCCCGATGGTGATTGGCCCCCACGAACTTTTTCATCTTGCCGTGATCCTCGGCATCGCCTGGCATTGGCAATTTATAAAAAACCTGATGGAATTAAAACGCGGCCAGATCAACAGCTAACAATCAAGATGTCTTTTCTTGCCTGCTAATAATTCGTAAAGATATAACTGCAATTGACCAGGTGGATGGTTTCTCTCAGCTCAGCAGCAAATGATTGGAGGCGAAATGCCTCCCTTTTTCTCTAAGTCAGGTAATATAATAATTAGCGTACACTAATATAGAACAATTGCTTGCTACTGTGAGAAGATTAATAGAAAAAGATCCTGGATTTATTGAAGCATGACTCAGGATTTTATTATTCATCCTGACTATACTTATCTAATTATTCAGTTACTGGGTATTAAGATGCTGCTCAAGAATCAGATACAAAATTTATTTCTAATTTGCATTGCTCTTTTACTGCTAAGCAGTTGTTCATTCAAAGATGAGACTATCTCGGATAAGGGCAAAAATATCTCTGTCATCAAGCCATCTTTCTGGATGGAAATTGATGCTCTGAACGATGATGCTGTCATACAAATAGCAAATCCATTGGCAGAGGCATATTTCATCGTCATTGCAGAATCAAAAACAGACTTCCCTGATGGTTATAGCCTGGATGAATACTCAGAACTGACCCGTGGAATTATAAAAAATAATACGAGCAATTACTCAGATAGCTATGATGATTCGATAGTATTTATAAATGGCATGCAGGCTATAAGATATAATATCGACGCAACGGTGGATGATATTGTTATAAGATACTGGCATATCTCTGTTGCTAGTAAAAATAACTTCTACCAACTTATTCCCTGGTCATTGCCTGAGAAGATAGAATCAAATAAAGAAAATTTTTTAAAAGTTGTAAAATCCTTCAGGGAAATCTAATAGTTCAATGTTTTCTGGTGAAATTGAGCGCAACTGTGAGCTTGCCTTCGAACCAGGCATCAATAAAAATACCATTGCTCTTTGTTTCAACTACATATCCTGCTTCAGGCGCTGGTAAGATGTTGACAAACTCTATTAGTTTTTCAGGATACGCTACATTTAGCTGAACATGCATTGGATAATAACCATCAAGAAACCTGCGTTCAAACGGCCCATTTCTAAGCTCATAGGTATCTTCAGCAATTTTGTAGAATATTCTCGCCTGCAAACTGACACACAGGCTTGCAGCTTTATCAACGCCAACAAGTTGAACCGAGTTATTTTTTACCACCGCAGAACTTATGTTGTTTGTAGAGTGAATCGTCAAGCCTCGTTGTTGTTTATAACGATAAACGATTTCGACATTCTCAATGGGATCAAGCCCTTTGTAGCATTGAAAAATATTCACCCAACCTGACTCGATACTTTCTTCATCTATTTTTATTGTATTTTCTATAAAAGGTACATGTTTATCCGGTTTTTTTGTCAGGAAGACCAATTCTCCTTCATTGACCTTACTAAATTCTGGAGGAAGTAACTCATCACTCTCAAACCATCTTTCCAGTTCCTCTTCCGTAGGTTCATTGGCAGCATAAGCCAGAGTAGTAAAGATAAAAGAAACAATTATGAAAAGCCGGCTCATAGACTAGTTGTCCTCACCGTTTAGAAAAAATGTCTTTAACAACCTCATTCGCTTCTGGTGTTTTGTATAATCGGTCTCCATGAAGGGGTGAGCAAGGTCAGGATCAATTACGACGCTGGCCCCACATTCACCTGCCTTATGCATTAATTGTTCACTCATTACTGGGGGTACCACGGTATCCTGCCCTCCAGAGATAAACATGAATTGTGTACAATCTTGTGGGAGGTGGGAAACCGGGTCATAACGTTCTGGACAACCAAAGTTTGACAGGCGAGCGGGAGATGAATCGACGACAATCCTGTCAAGATTATATTTGTCATATCCATCCAGCAAGACTATCCCGCCAAAAGAAAAGGCATAAACCATTCTCCTTTTATATGGTTGTTCATTCAAGGCCTTAATAATTTGTTGTATATCACTCACAATTGCCTTGAGTCGTCGTTTACCCTGGGAGCGCCCGTAACCCCGGTAATCGTAGATATAGACATCAAAGCCGGCCCTGGCATAATCCAGGAATTCACCAAGCAATTGATCAGCCAGGATTGCATTCCCCTGAATAACTAGCAGGTAACCATTAAGCTTATCCTGCCTTGATCGTAATTTATAGCCACGCAATTTTCTGCGGTCGGCACTCATTATGGAGATGTCTTCCACACCAACCAGGCTGCTTAAGCGTGATTTATCCGGACTACCGGCCATGGTGCTCCAGAGCCAAAACAGGAATGGCTCTTTCAACCCACATACACTGGTCTCAAGCTCCATATTTTTATCTGCACTACTTGCCTGCGCAACCATGGTAATCGCTATAAAATGAATGAGCAGGGATAATTGTAAGATTCGTCGCATAGGAAAAGTATAGAAAATATTGCGACATTAGATATTGATTAGATTTATTTATTGTAAATGTTGACATCTTTCCCGGGAGGGTTGGCCAGATACGGTTTCGCATGGCTCTTACCATACAGTGAATAGCACCTTGCTTAATTGTAACGCTGCTCATTCTCGGGGAAAGACGAACGTTTTGGTTTTTGGGAATCACTTTCCAGAGTCTACAGAGGTGACAAGATCCTCGGCTTTATGAATATTCTGTCAGCTGACTACCTGGTAATAGTCAATCATCCTGTCGCGCATTTCTGCATCAGGTAGTTTACCATATAACGCCCCCATATTTTCCCGCATATGGTCAATGCGGGATGTCGCGGGAATCGCACAAGTCACGGCTGGGTTTGAAATGATAAACTTCAGAAAGAACTGTGCCCAGTTGTAACAATCAATCTCACTTGCCCAATCCGGTAGTGGTTGATTAGCCACATTTTCGAAAAGGCCCGCTCGTTGAAAGGGGCGATTAATTATCACTGCCAGGTTACGTTCTTTGGCTAAAGGCAAGAGCCGTCGCTCCGCCTCGCGGTTCTCAATATTGTAGGTAAACTGGACAAAGTCAATCGAATCTTCCGATTCCATAATCTTTTCCATCTCATCATGACGTCGGCCATGGGAAGTCGTTAGCCCTATATAGCGTATTCGTCCCTCTTTTTTCCAGGCCTGCAGTGTTGCCAAATGTGTTTCCCAATCCATCAGGTTGTGAACCTGCATTAAATCAAACCTTTCTACACCCCACTTTGCTTTTGAACGACGCATTTGTCGAATACCCTGCTGCCATCCAAATGTCCATACCTTGGTCGCACTAAACAAATTTTGTTTATTCCTGATATTTGCAAGACAATGGCCAATAACTTCTTCTGAGGTACCATACATCGGGGATGAGTCGATTACCGCGCCCCCCATATCAAAAAATGCTTGCAGCACCCGGGTTCGAATAGCAATCTCTTCTGGCTCTCCGCCTACGGCAAAGGTTAGCCATGAACCCATACCAATTACAGGTATACTCTCGCCGGTTTTTGGTATTATTCTTGTTATCGCAGTTTGCGTGGTCTTGGCGGATAATAGTGGTGAAACTGGGACAAGACCCAATAACGCCAGAGATTGCAAAAATCTCCGCCTCGATTTTCGATGTGAATTGTCTTGCATTGGGTGATATAAGTTCTCAATTCAATATTATAATTGTAGACCAGATATATGCTTGCAGGTTCACATGCTGGAATTAAAATTATTTATTCTCATCGTTGTTGCAAATAGCGCGCCGGTAATCGCCAGGATAATTGCGGATAGATATTTTGGGAAAGCTACAAGTTGCCCGATTGATGGAGGCCTAAAACTAACTGATAACGATTATTTATTTGGTCATTCCAAAACTGTACGCGGTATTATTGCTTCCCTGATTTTAACCATAATAGCGGGATATCTCATAAAAATAGCCATTCCTGTTAGCCTGAGCATCGCTCTGTTTGCAATGCTCGGTGATCTCGTTTCCAGTTTTATAAAACGCCGATTACACAAACCGCCTGGTAGCATGGTGCCTGGACTCGACCAGATCCCGGAATCACTTTTACCTTTACTGGCTGTAGAAGAAAGACTTGGATTAGAGCCATCAACTATGTTGATAATCGTTTTTGCATTTATAGTGTTTGACTATTTAGGTACTCTGCTGATACGCAGACTCATACCTAAAAAATCTACATAGCGATTCTCTCGCATTTTGAAACTGTATTTCGTCTGGAAAAAAATTAATGTTTTGGCCACTGACTTGCATCTATCGTCTCCTGGTAAGCATGCCAGGTTGCATGGCCGACAACCGGTAATAATATAAGAAAACCAAGAAATACCGTTGCGAAACTAATTATTACACTCATGACAATTAAGAATGCCCAGAGTAGCATTGCCTTTTTATTGCGTAATACCGCATTTACACTTGTCACAACTGCTGTCACCATATCAACCTTGCGGTCCATAATCATCGGTAAAGAAAATGCACTCGCAGTAAATATTATTCCGGCAAAAACAGCACCCACTCCACTACCAATACCCAGAAAGACAAAAAAACTATCCAGGCTGGCGCCTGCCTCGACAGGATAAAATACATGTAACATGGAGGCCGACCGTGCCCAGATCAGAAAAACCACCAGCAACATAAAACCAAATACAATTACATTGCCAAAGTGTCGCCGCCCTTCACGCAGACAGTGTCCAAGCACAGGAGTTTTTCCTTCCTGCAGCTGACAACTAATAGAATAAAGACCAATCGCAATCACTGGTCCAAGTAAAATAAAACCAGAGAGTAGACTCAATAGTGAATATATGTTGCCAAACTCAAGGGCAAGTAGACTGATAATATAACTGAGAATGACCATGACAAAACCATAAGTTAGACTCTGCCTGGGTGCCCTTTTGAAATCCTGCCAACCTAGCTTCAGCCAGTGTAATGCAGCCAACGGTTCTAGCTGTTTGCAGGGCGCAACAAATGGAAGCTCTTCAGGTGGAGTATCCGAGTCCCCTGACTGGTCCTTTGATGCAACCATAACTAACGCCCCACTGTTTTAGTCATATATTAAGACCCAACACTTCTGCCAATTATAGGTCGATAATCGTGTTTGGCCTACCCAGGAATATCCGCTAAATTGTCATGATCAATCTTACCTCAGTCTTTATGACTCCTTCATCAACAGTAGATAAACGTTATCAGATTGTTACGATACGTAACAAATTATTTCTAAAATGTAAAAAGCAAAATTAAAATCAGATCTCTTTGTCAATCGAGAAAAAAGCGTGCTATAAGTTAGTAAAGATACACATGTATAACAGAATTCGAGGTGATCGATATGAGATCTTATATCTTGATATTAACCCTCTTCCTTCCTCTGACTGCACATTCTGGTGAGAATATACTCGTTCCGATGCTTGGTTATTCTGAATGGTCTGATAACTCCGGACACATCGCAAGAGGAGGTTCTATCAATTTTAAGGATGATAATGACATCACTTTTGGTTTCAAATACTTATACCAGTTTGATAGTGGTTTCGCACTTGGTGGAAATATATATGTATATGATAAAGATGTATTGACTACCAGTCAGGCAACTGATGCAGGCGTCTCACATATCCATTTTCTTGCTGAGTACTTTTTTAATCCACAAGGATCTATGTCGCCTTTCATTGGTGGTGGATTCGGTTTTACAGGTATTGGCTTTAATAATGGTCTACTTGATGATGAGGCTTCTGTCGGTGAATCGATCGAATTAAATGCTGGCCTGTTATTTCGTCTATCTGAGCGGGTAGGTTTTCAACTGGAATATAAGTTTGTTGACTTCGATATAGATGAAGATATTGACGGCTTTCTTACCAACATTGAATCAGAATCACACAGCCTCATGTTCGGTGTCAGTATTCACCTTTGATAATTTTATGTATCAGGGAATTGCGAGAGATGGTTTTTTGCGTTCGGCTTAAAGCAATGCAGTAATCTTCAAAAGTGAAAAACCACCCCAGCAGTAATCCCGGTTCCTGATACATCGACTGATTCATTATTATCGTCCTCAGTATCAGCACCAATATAATTCAACTCACCAAACAGGCCGACTTTTGCCCAGCGGTATTCCAATCCTGTTAGCAGTTTATAGGCAACTCCTGCGGTATTCCCACCTATGGTTGGACCACTGATATCTGTAACTGCAACGCCAATACCAGCACCAATGTAGGGTTGCAGACCTGAATAGTTACGGAAATATTTCCTGGAATTAAACAGGATGATCGTGACATCAACATCATGATTATCCATCATCCCAAGCGTAGTAAATTCTGCAGAATACTGGATAAGTTCACCACCCAGTGTCAAGCCACTGTCGAATTGGTAATACAGTTCTACAGCCAGCAGCCCGGAAACACTCTCCTCAAAACGACGATCTGCAGCCAGTATGGTTTGCCTGTCCTCAGTCAGCGTTAAGCTACCGGTTTTTAGCATCAGCCCCATACCACCTGGGACGATGGGTGCATTCCATGCAATATCTGTCTGCTTATCCTCTTCTTGATCGGTAGTTATGCTCTGTTTGTCTGTTTGCAGTGGTGTTTCTCTTGCAGTAGCGGGTGGTATTGCTGGCTTTGCTGTTTTGGGACGGGCTGGTGCAGCTGTAACAGTGCTTACGTCACGAGGATTTTTAATTAAGCGGGTACTTGCCAGCTCAGACCGGTAAGTCTCGGGAACTAATCTAAATTTTGCACGCAAACCCGTCGTCTCTTCGGCTACGCTTAAACGAAAACGGTAAATCCTACCGGCCTGAATTTTCATCGACAGGCTTGCTGACTTGGTGCCATCCACCCGCAGGCTCAACCTGCCTGGTGCGAGCTTCCACACAGTAAATGTCCCGGGGACCAACCGGCCAATCTCGTAATTATTCATCCAGATAGTCGGTGACACCCCACGGCCGTCCTGCTGCCGTTGATAGATGTATACCAGGGCCTTTCCCGGGGGCGGGGTGTATTCTCGGGCACGTTGACTTTCTGCTGGACTAGCAAAGTTTGGCGGTGCAGCAAACACGAAGTGATTTACCGTTAGCAATAACAACAGGAGCATGGACTTGATTCCGTTCATTCTTCTTCCTTTGCCGAATTTCATTACAAATACTTCTGTGAAGTATATCACACGGCCTTTAAGCCTGTAGTTAAATACAGTATAGAATGAATTTCCATGAAGCGACGAGAAACCGTGCTACAGCATCTGGCATACAATCCGGTAAACGATAAAGTTATCACAGAGATAATTTAATACGAATAATAAATAGCATGAATGGAAAAGTGCTCTATCACCAACAGTTCGCTTTTAAGCATTTATTGTAATACCTGGCTGGTTAGCTTGCGCTGAGCTACTGCAACTTCAGCTTCTGTCATCTGATTCAATAACATATCGCGAAGCAGTCGGGCGTCCTCATCATCCTGAGCAACCGCCCGTGATAACCAGATATAGGCCTGGATATTGTCCTGTTTCACGCCGCGTCCTTCCGCGTAAACAAGACCAAGTGCATATTGAGCATGGGCGTTTCCGGCGCTGGCCAAAGGCAACAATTTATAGATTAGCTCCGGATTGTTGCGTAACAATACCAGCTCAGAGAGAAAATCAGTCTTATCAATTTTCTTTTTCATTAAGTCGCATCCTGCGGCAGAATTGTATTTGGCTGGTGATAACTTTTCAGTGTAGCCAGCACCTGTTCATCCATGGGCAACAACTTGCCAGGAGGTAGTCTCTGATCCCGTAATCGTCTGACACGCTGCAAACGACGCAGCTGAGCCTTGCGATAGACCCTTTCTCTTTTGTCTTTGCCGTTTCTTAACAGCTCAGCAAAGCCATCTCTACGCCCCCAGGTCCTCAACGTATCATGTCCAATGCCGGTATCACGCCCGACCAGGCCTATTTGATAAAAATCTTGATTATCAGGCATATAGCAAGCCCTCTCGTTTCCTATAGGAAACGATAGCATAATTTGTCCTAGACAAATAGAACCTTACCCGCTATGTTTCACACAGAGGGTCAAACCAGAGCATCC
>JASFLV010000065.1:0-10526 GCA_050117915.1 Thioalkalispiraceae bacterium
AGGTCGCTCAGAGCTTGAATTTTTGTGTCGTGTTCTGGAGGCGGTGATTGATGCCGGCGCCACCACCCTGAATATTCCGGACACCGTTGGCTACAATGTACCCGGGCAGTTTGGGGACTTGATCAAGGAGTTACGCGAGCGCATCCCTAACTCGGACAAGGCTGTGTTCTCGGTACACTGTCACAATGATCTGGGATTGGCGGTAGCTAACTCGCTGTCTGCCGTCATGAATGGTGCCCGTCAGGTGGAATGTACGATTAACGGTCTGGGAGAGCGTGCTGGTAACGCTTCACTGGAAGAGGTGGTGATGGCAGTGAAGACGCGCAAGGATATTTTCCCCTGTAATGTCGATCACCTGGATACAACCCAGATCGTCAGTACCTCACGGTTGGTATCGGGGATTACCGGTTTTGCTGTGCAACCTAACAAAGCCATTGTTGGCGCCAACGCCTTTGCCCATGAATCGGGCATTCACCAGGATGGGGTACTGAAAAATCGTGAGACCTACGAAATCATGCGTGCCCAGGATGTGGGCTGGAGTGAAAATCGCATGGTGCTGGGCAAGCATTCTGGCCGGAATGCCTTTAAGACTCGCTTGAAAGAATTAGGCATCGAGTTCGATTCAGAGGCGGAGCTCAATGATGCCTTTGCCCGTTTCAAGGATCTGGCGGATAAGAAGCATGAGATCTATGATGATGATTTACAGGCCCTGGCCACCGAAGCGATGGAAGCGGAGAACGAGACTATCCACCTGGTGTCGCTGAAGGTCTGTTCGGAGACCGGAGAAGTTCCGCATGCGGAGATCACCGTCGATGTGAATGGCAAGGAACACACTGCAACTTCTGATGGGGGTGGTCCTGTCGATGCGGCTTTCCGGGCCCTGGAGGCTATTTTCAGTAGTGGTAGCGAGTTGCTGCTTTACTCAGTGAACAACATCACCAGCGGTACTGATGCTCAGGGTGAGGTCACCGCCAGATTGAAAAACAATGGCCGCATCGTCAATGGACAGGGTTCCGATACGGATATTGTTATTGCCTCGGCCAAGGCCTACATCAATGCCCTGAACAAAATTCAGGCAGATGTTGAGCGGGCACATCCACAAACGGGTGACGTTTAGTTAGGTTAGTTTTTACGGTGTACGGTGCTTGTGGCAAGGCTCTCGGCGGTATGAACGCTGCCGCGAAGCCTGGATGGAGGTATTTACGGCGTGTTTGTCTTGCCATAAGTAACCGGAAACCATCCCGACTTGAATTGATCTCAGGTACAATCAGGGGCAACTGAAATCAAGCAGGAGAGATCCCGTTGACCCTGACCCCTCAACAGCGTGCTTACCTGACCACCATGGGCATCACCCTCTGGGCCGATCAGTCTGCGCCTGAACCTGTCGTGCGAACCTCAGCAAGTGCAGAACAGCCAGCCGTCTCAGCAGATCATCCTCCCACTCAGAATCTGGACAACAGTCATCTGGACTGGCCCGAACTGGCGGAAGTGGTAAGCAACTGTACAGCCTGTGAACTCCACAAGGGACGGACCCAGGCGGTATTCGGGGTAGGTAACCAGCAGGCTGAGCTGATGTTTATTGGTGAGGCGCCCGGTGCCGATGAGGATCGCCAGGGCGAGCCGTTTGTAGGGCGTGCCGGACAGTTACTCAATGAAATGCTCAAGGCAATCGGTCTGCAGCGGCAGTCGGTTTATATTGCCAATATTCTCAAGTGTCGACCACCCAACAATCGTGACCCCAAACCGGAAGAAGCGGAAAAGTGTGCAGTTTACCTCTATCGCCAAATTGAGCTGATACAACCCAAGGTGATTGTTGCAGTTGGACGTATTGCTGCGCAAAGATTATTAAAGACAGATGCGCCATTATCCAGGTTACGCAACAAGGTGCATGTTTTGCCTGGGACACAAACATCATTTATTGTTACTTATCATCCCGCCTATCTACTGCGTTCGCCACTGGAAAAACGCAAGGCCTGGCAGGATTTATTATTTGTGAAACAAACACTGGAATCAAACAACTAGCTTTATAAACTACATATTATGAGTGCAGTATTAAAAGCAATAGATGGTATACGTCCTATGACCGAGGAAGATCTGGCACAGGTATTGGCGATCGAACGTGCTACTTATAGGTTTCCCTGGACGTTGGGTATTTTTCATGATTGTTTACATGTCGGTTATTGCTGTTGGGTTTACGAGCAGAATGATGAAATAGAAGCCTATGCAGTGATGTCTGTCGGTGCAGATGAGGCACATATCCTGACCATTGTCGTGAAGGAGGGCAGTCGTGGTCAGGGTATTGGTCGGATGATACTTTCTTTTTTGAAAGATATTGCTGTGCAACACAAGGCAGATACTTTACTACTTGAGGTGCGGCCAACTAACGAAATCGCGGTGAATCTTTATCGTAGTTTTGGTTTTAACGATCTTGCGATTCGCCCCAATTATTATCCATCCGAAAACGGACGAGAAGATGCCTTGATTATGGCAATGAGTATTTAGTCGTTCGCCTCCACTAACACTTGATTCAGGTCGTTAAAATGTTTTCTTTACCCGATAGTCGGCAACTTATCGATATTGTACGCAAGTCCGCTAAACAGGAATTGTTAACTCGCTTTGAGCGGGTAACACAAACCTTTAAGACAGATGGCAGTATCATTACTGATGCCGATCTGGCGATGCAAAAAGCGCTGTTTGAAGGATTGCAATCACACTGGCCTGAGATTCCCTTTTTAGGTGAAGAGATGGCAAAGCAAGAACAATTACAACTTTTGTCGCAAACAGACAAAGGGCTATGGGTAGTTGATCCCATTGATGGCACCACCAACTTCAGTCTGGGTATCCCATTTTATGCAGTATCCGTTGCGCTGATCCAGGACAATCAGGTTCAGTTAGGTGTTGTCTATGATCCTGCGCGGGATGAATGTTTTAATGCAATACGGGGGCAAGGCGCGTTTTTGAATGGCAAATCACTGGATCTAATCGAGTCGGTAGCGGTAGATAAAATCACTGTGGCCGAAGTGGATTTCAAACGCCTTAGTCCGGAACTCACAAGTAAAATCGTTAGCCATCCTCCCTATAAATCACAACGGAGTTTTGGTTCGGTGGCGCTTGACTGGTGCTGGCTGGCAGCAGGCAGGGGGGATGTCTATTTACATGGTAGGCAGAATCTCTGGGATTTTGCTGCCGGGTGTTTGATTCTCGAAGAAGCAGGTGGGATTAGTTCAACGTTAAATGGCGAGCCCGTTTTTAATGGCTCACTGGAGCCCCGTTCCGCGGTAATCGCAATTAACCAGCAACTTTACCACCAGTGGTATGGATTTTTAACTAGTTAGTAAGAACAGAAACACATATCTCTGTTTCGGTTCCCGCAGGGTACCACTGGTATTTAGCTTTTTAACTGGTACAATCCCCGCCTTCAATTCATATATTTAAAGTTTTTTAGAGAGTTTTCATGGCAAGTTATCAACAGGAACTGGCGCGACGTCGTACTTTTGCGATCATTTCCCACCCCGATGCGGGTAAGACCACCTTAACCGAGAAGTTGCTCCTGTATGGGGGTGCAATACAAATGGCCGGGACCGTAAAAGGTCGTAAGGCCGATCGGCATGCCACCTCGGACTGGATGGAACTGGAAAAGCAGCGCGGTATCTCAGTGACCTCTGCGGTTATGCAGTTTCCTTATAAGGAACATATCGTTAATCTGCTGGATACACCTGGCCACGAGGACTTCTCAGAAGACACTTATCGCACCTTAACCGCAGTCGATTCAGCCTTGATGGTAATCGACTGTGCCAAGGGTGTTGAGGAGCGTACTATCAAGTTAATGGACGTGTGTCGCCTGCGTGATACGCCGATCATGACGTTTATTAATAAACTGGATCGGGAAGGTCGCGATCCGATGGAACTAATGGATGAAGTCGAGGAAGTTTTAAAAATCAAGTGTGCACCAATTACCTGGCCAATCGGTATGGGTAAACGTCTAAAAGGGGTTTATCATATCCTTGATGATAAGGTGCATCTGTATAGCGCTACACACGGCGGCAAGATTCAAACGGGTGAAATTATCGAAGGCCTGGATAACCAACGTCTGGATGAAATCATGGATGACAATGCACAGGAATTTCGTGACGAGATTGAACTTGTTAAAGGTGCCAGTAACGCATTTGATCTTGATGCCTATCTAACCGGTGAGTTGACCCCGGTGTTTTTTGGATCGGCAATCAATAACTTTGGCGTTAATGAACTGCTCGACTACTTTGTCGAGATTGCGCCATCACCGCAGGCCCGACAAACCGATCAACGTGTTGTCGAGCCCAAGGAAGAAAAATTTACCGGCTTTGTTTTCAAGATCCAGGCTAACATGGACCCTCAGCATCGTGACCGGGTGGCCTTCGTGCGGGTCTGCTCAGGCAGTTATACCAAAGGTATGAAAGTTCACCAGGTGCGGATTGGTAAAGATGTCAAAATTGCTAACGCGACAACCTTTATGGCCAGTGAGCGGGAAAACGTTGAACTGGCCTATGCCGGTGACATTATCGGTTTTCATAATCACGGTACGATTCAGATCGGCGATACCTTTACTGAAGGCGAAAAATTTAAGTTCACTGGCATCCCCAACTTTGCTCCGGAATTGTTTCGTCGTGTACGCTTAAAGGATCCGCTGCGCATGAAAGCCTTGCAAAAAGGACTGGATCAATTGAGTGAAGAGGGTGCATCACAGGTGTTCCGGCCCATCAGTAGCAATGATGTGGTGGTTGGTGCGGTGGGTATCCTGCAGTTTGATGTCGTTGCATTCCGTCTAAAAGAAGAATATGGGGTGGAGTGTGGTTTCGAGGCAGTCAATGTCAATACCGCACGCTGGGTGACCTGTGATGATGAAAAGAAACTGGAAGAATTTAAAAACAAAGCGAGCGATAATCTCGCCATCGATGCCGGTGGCAGTCTTACCTATTTAGCCCCAACCAGAGTCAATCTGGATCTTACTATAGAACGCTGGCCGGAAATCGAATTCCATGCCACCCGGGAACATTGATCAGCGACGTAGTCTGAGCTCTAGTTAAAAAATCAGAAAAATCCTACAAGATTTCAGTATTTTCTGTCTTGCATTACTGAACACTGTTTATTATTCTTACCTATAAATTAAACACTGTTCATTAACTAGCCCAAATGAGGAGATTTGGATGGCACGACGCAGCGACCACAGCAGGGAAGAGATACAGGCCATGGCGATTGAGGCAGCAATTCATATCCTCAATACAGAGGGGCCTGGTAGCCTCTCCACCCGCAAAGTGGCCAAATCTATTGGTTATACGGCCGGGACCCTATACCTGGTCTTTAAGAACCTGGATGAGCTCATTCTGCAGGTGAACGCCGCCACCCTGGATGAGCTGGAGTCTGCCATTGAAGTCGTCGCAGAAGATCAACCCGATCCCGTCACCACCCTCAAGGCGATGGGCCTGGCGTACCTGCATTATGCCCAGGACCATTTTGCCCGCTGGTCATTACTGTTCACACATCAACTCCCTGGCGATGAGCCAGTGCCTGAATGGTTTGACAGCAAGGTGGCTGCGGTATTCGAAAAGGTCAAGCAGCCACTCCATGAAATTAATTCGGACTGTGATGAACAGAGCTGTTTACAGGCTGCACGCGAAATCTGGAGTGGGGTGCACGGTGCCTGTGACCTGGGACTGAAAGGAAAATTATCACTCGGCGGTGAATTTAAAGCCGACAATCTGGTTGAGTCGTTGATTGAAAATTATCTAGTGGGTTTTGCCAAAGTATAAGAGGTCGTCATGCTGCGTAGATTTTTAAAATTCTTATTGCGATTGTTTTACCGAGTTGAAATTAGCGGTATTGAACATTTCGAGGCAGCCGGTAAGCGGATGATGATTGTCGCGAATCATACTTCCTTCCTTGATGGTCTGTTACTGGCTTGCTTCTTGCCTGAAAAGTTAAGTTTTGCGATCAATACGCATATTGCCGAAAAGTGGTATGCACGCTTAATCACACCTGTCGTTAATCTGTTTGCCATGGATCCCACTAATCCCTTGTCTCTTAAATCGCTTATTCGATACGTACAGGGTGATCAGCGAGTTGTGATTTTTCCCGAGGGGCGTATAACCGTGACCGGCGCCTTAATGAAAATCTATAACGGCCCTGGTCTGGTGGCTGATCGTTCCGGTGCCATGGTGTTACCGGTACGTATCGAGGGTGCGCAGTACACACCCTTTTCACGCTTACGCGGCCGGGTACGCTTACGCTGGTTTCCGAAAATTACTATCAAGGTTTTACCACCACGTCGAATCCAGGCACCAGAAGATGTAAAAGGCCGGGCACGCCGTAAGTATGCCGGTCAGGTGTTGACAGATATTATGACTCACATGATGTACGAAACCGGTAACTACAATCGTACCATCGTACAGGGGGTACTGGATGCAATGAGTATCCATGGTCGTAGGCACTATGTCGTAGAAGACATTGAACGTCAGCCGTTGAGTTATAGTCAATTATTGACTCGCGCATTTATTCTGGGTAATAAAATCAAAGGTCAGCATAGTGATGGCGAATTTGTAGGAATACTGCTACCCAATTCAGTGGGAACAGTCACCGTATTTCTTGGGCTGCAAATCTATAACCGTGTCCCGGCCATGCTTAACTTTTCCACGGGTGCGCAGGGCATGATATCCGCCTGTGAGACTGCGGCAATCAAGACAGTCTATACATCGCGACGTTTTATTAAGCTGGCGCGCCTGGAAAACAGTGTTGCAGAGCTCGAAAAACATGTGAACCTCGTTTATCTGGATGATCTTGTGCCAACTATCACGCTACTAGACAAATTACGTGGTGCAATCAACGCGCGCTTTGCCAACTCATCCTATGCAAGAAAATCAAGACAGGCGAAGCCAACTGATCCTGCTGTGGTCCTGTTTACTTCCGGTTCGGAGGGTATGCCCAAAGGTGTTGTGTTATCACATGCGAATATCCTCGCCAATGGGGTGCAGATGTCAACTCGAATTGACTTTAATGCGCAGGATATTATTTTTAATGCCTTACCCATGTTTCACTCTTTTGGCTTATCTGCCGGAACGCTACTACCTTTATTGTCCGGTATGCGTGCCTTCTTTTATCCTTCGCCCCTGCATTACCGGATAGTGCCGGAGATGGTCTATGCGGTAAATGCAACGATTATGTTTGGTACTAATACCTTTCTTAAGGGTTATGCGCGCTTTGCCCATCCTTATGATTTTTACAGTTTGCGTTACGTATTTGCCGGTGCGGAGAAATTACATGATGATACTCGCAAGATCTGGAGTGAACGTTTTGGGGTGCGTATTTTGGAAGGTTATGGTGCAACCGAAACTAGTCCGGTACTGGCATCCAATACTGCAATGGAAAATAAAACAGGGTCGGTTGGACGTTTGCTACCGGGTATTGAATATAAATTACTACCAGTTCCCGGTGTGGAAGAGGGGGGACGGCTTGTAGTATGCGGTGCTAATGTTATGCTCGGTTACTTACTGCATGAGAAAACTGGCATTATTGAACCACCCGTAAGCAAGGAACTGGGTAAAGGCTGGTATGACACAGGCGATATAGTCACAATTGATAGTGATGGTTTTCTTCGTATCCAGGGGCGGGCAAAACGCTTTGCCAAAATTGGCGGTGAAATGGTTTCTTTGACAGCAGCCGAAGAATTTGTTTCGCGCGTGTGGCAAGATAAACAACATTCAGTGGTCGCCATCCCGGATCAAGCTAAAGGAGAGCAACTGGTACTGGTTACCAATCAGGAGCAGGCAGATCGAAAAAGTCTGACCAGTGCCGCCAGGGAACAGGGTGTGAGTGAACTCAATATTCCCAGGAAAATAATAATCGTAAAGGATGTACCATTGTTGGGAACGGGCAAGACTGATTACCCGGCGGTACAGGCCCTGGTTACATCTGAACTGAGTGTTTAGTAACTCAGGTAGATACAAGAAAAGAAAGGGGGAGTAGTGGAAAAAAGTGTAAAGTTTTTACTTGTTACTCAATTTGCAACGGCATTCGCAGACCGGGCAATCTTTTTCATACTGTTTGTTATTATCGGCCAGTTTGATCATTTGCCTGACTGGTTCACACCACTTTTGCAGTTGACCTTTATTCTGGCCTATGTGCTGTTTGCGCCGTGGGCAGGGGGGTATAGTGATGGTCGCCCAAAACGGAATGTCTTATTGCATGGCAACCTGATCAAGCTGGTCGGGCTAGGTGTCCTGTTTTTATATGCTGTCTCAGGTTTGACTCAATGGGTCATTCCATTAGGTTATTTTTTAATTGGATTTGGTGCAGTGATGTTTAGTCCGGCTAAATATGGCTTATTACCGGAACTGGTGGAAGAAGAAAAGCTGGTGAAAATTAATGCCTGGCTCGAAGGTTCGACAATTGTCGCTATTCTTTCTGGGCAGTATATCGGTGCTAGTCTGGGTGAGTTTAATGTAAATATTGCATTGCTTATAGCTGCCGTGATCTATCTTATTTCAATCCTGTTTGCTTTTGGGGTGAAACTAACCCCAGTTGAACATAGGCCAAAAGAAAACTTTTACAAAGATTTCATCATTGATTTTAAAGAACTTATGAAACACCATGTAGTTCGCTTTGCTCTATTAGGTGTAAGCCTGTTCTGGTCGGTAGCGGCCGTGTTACAGGTGATATTACTCGACTGGGCAAAAACAGCGGTTAATTTGCATAATGCCTCCGATATTTCAATCCTGGGTATCTTCATCGGGGTTGGAATTGTGATTGGTTCAACTATTGTACCCAATTTCATATCACTACATAACCTGCGTCGTACCCGCTTTGCCGCTTACTGCCTCGGGGGCCTGGTTATTTTGCTAAGCCAGATGACATCGTTATATCCAGCATACCTGGTATTGATATTAATCGGTATCTCTGGAGGTATGCTGGTTGTACCAATCAATGCAGCGCTGGAAGAAGTTGGCCATCAGACTGTCGGTAGTGGTGGCGCAGTGGCGGTACAACGCTTCAGTGAGAATCTCTCGATGCTACTTTCTTTGGTGATCTATACCGGGATTCTTGCTTTAGAGATAGCACCGAAAACGATTATGTTGTCGATGGGGTTGATCGTTCTAATCCTGACTGCGTTAATTGCTTTAAATCTGCCTCAGCGTGATAGCACATTACTCGAGGAAAAAGTATGAAGCTGAGTCGCAGGAATTTACTTAAAATGCTCGGTATGGGGCTGGCCGGCGGTGCCCTGGCTTATCAATGGCCGCATGAAGGTTTGTTAAATCCCTGTCCAGGTACACCCATCCCGGATACATTATTAAATCATGATGTGGTGTTATCTGCCTGGGATGGGATTAATCCAGTACATTTTAGAGATGTGCATACCCATCTGCTTGGCGCAGGTGATGGTGACAGTGGCATATATCTTCATCCTACTATGCAGGATATATTCACCCCTGCACAATATATCCGCTTCAAGTTTTATATGAATGCCTCCTGTGCGGAAAATGTAATCGGAATTGACAAGGGTTATATGCAACAACTGACCCAGCATCTTGCTGCTTTCCCGTCAGGGGCAAAAGCAATGTTGCTGGCGTTTGAGTTTAACCATGACCAACATGGTATTGCGAATAAAGACAAATCACCATTTGCTACACCCAATGCCTACGTAAAAAAGATCGTGGAACAAAATCCTGCTCGGTTTGAATGGATTGCTTCAATCCATCCGTATCGAGAAGATAGTGTCGATGAATTAGAAAAAGTAGTCAATAGCGGAGCAAAGGCAATTAAATGGTTGCCACCAGTGATGGGAATTGACCCCTCATCGCCCAAGTGCGATCGTTTTTATGAAGCCCTTGCTAAACTCGATATACCCTTGCTCACACATGCAGGGGATGAACATGCAGTACATGGCGTTGAGTTACAGGCCAACGGTAATCCACTGTTATTACGTCGCGCCCTGGAACATGGCGTAAGAGTGATTGTTGCACACTGTGCCAGCGAAGGTGTTGGTGTCGATCTCGATAAAGGCAATAAAGATAAATCTATCTCTAATTTTGAGCTATTTGCCAGGCTCATGGATGACAAGCGATATGAAGGTCGTTTATTCGGAGAGATTTCAGCAATGACACAGCTTAACCGAATTGGTCCTGCTCTGGAGACAATACTCGAACGTGATGACTGGCATCATCGTTTATTGAATGGCTCAGATTATCCTCTGCCAGGCGTCATGCCACTCTTTTCGACACAAACATTACACGACACAGGTCTTCTTGAAAAGAAGCTGGTCGAACCATTAATGGAAATAAGACGCTTTAATCCAATACTTTATGATTTTGTTCTAAAACGTCATCTTAGCTGGAAGGGAAGTCGTCTCTCACCAACTATTTTTGAGTCGCAGTCTTTCTTTGAACAAAACAAAACTATATCCACGGGATAAGGGGAGAATTATGTCAATACTGGGTGTTATCTTGGCCATCGTGATAGGGATAGCAGGTCTTATCATGGAAGGGGGAACAGGTTTT
>JASFLV010000066.1:0-10517 GCA_050117915.1 Thioalkalispiraceae bacterium
GGATAAGAGAATAAGTGTGTTACTTAATTTAATCAGAAGATGAATCATTCAGTTGCTATCTACCAGACTCACTTTCGTCTCTCCCGTTGTCCTATCAATTTCAAACTCAACTTCGCAATATTCATTCTCCTCACAGAGTGGAGTTGGGTCATCTGAACAACAGCTTCCAGCTATAATACCTTGAAAAAATATTCCGGTTTTAATTGTTAGCGTTCCAACAGTTTCAGTAGCTTTGAGAATAATGATATTAATATCTGAATCACTAACGTAACTAGTTTGTGATAATCCCTGCTGTAGGGGAAGGTGATTACGATCTATATTTATGACTTCAGTCTTAAAAATATGTTGAAACTCAGGTGTCTTCCATGCCGCTAACGAGTTTACCAGTTTGATCATGTCTGCCACCTATTTCAGCATGAATATAGCTAGGAACTTGTGTAAAAATTCCTGAAGATAATTATGGGAGAGTATAACAACTCTTAGTCTAATAATAGACCATTCACAGGAGTCTCAGAAACAGACTACAGTAAAGGTTTTACTGAATTTTAGTGATTGCGCAAGCGGTTATGTAAGCGCTGTTTGAATCTTTGACGTTCTTCAGGGCTAGCATTACGCCAACGCTCTCGCATCCGCTGGCGTTCTTCGGGCGACGCCTCTCGCATTCTTTGCCTGATGGCCCGGCGTTCCTCGGCAGAAAACTCACGGATAAATTCTCGGTAATTTTCTCGTTGCTCAGGCGTCAGGCTACGCCAACGCTCGCGGATCTTTTCCTGACGTTCGGGTGGTTGAGACTGAAACCAATGATAAAGGCGACGTAATTCCTTTTGACGCTCCGCTGGTAACTGACGGAAACGTTCAAAGCGCTCACGCATTTTGGCACGCTGTTGAGGTGACATTGATTGCCAGCGTTGAAAACGTCGTTTCACGCGGGCACGTTGCTCCGGGCTCATATTTTGCCAGTTGTGTGCACCACGTTGCAGACGTGCCTGACGTTCCGGCGGTAGCTGATGCCAACTGTCGGCCAGAGGCTGCAAAATCTGTTGCTCTTTCTCACTCAGACTGTGCCACGGAATACTCTCTGGAAGTGTGCTCTGCTGTGCATACAGATTATTGCTCACCGCCATGATCGCAATCAGGAAAGCCAAGCTAATGACAAACAACAGATTTGATACAAATTTACTTTTCATCTTTTACCACATCATCTGTGTCAGAGCCTGATTCCGGCTCAGTCGAAGACTGGTTATCAATCTCATTATAATTAAGCGGATCCAGATATTCTTCCTCGACCATGACACCTTCACCAAGAAACTCAAGAAATTCTAGCGAAGGAGGTTCCTGTTGACTGGCATAAATTAGCTGGTTTAAGCTCATGCTTATGGCAAACATAACTATCACACGGTTAACCCGTGTTCTCCTCAAATGCCAGCCATTGATAAAATTCCAGATCTTCATAAAACTCAAGTTCGTCAGAGGTACTCAGTAATGATAAATCTTCAACCGATTGCACACCTGTAATGGTTCCTCTATTGTCAGCCAAATCGGCAGGTAACAAATCAACAGTAGCAGTTTGCAAGCCCTGGAGTCCAATCACAATCGCTACGATACTTGCTGCAGTGACAACTCCGGCTAATGGTTGCCAGTGACGGATAAGAAAATTTTTATTTCCTAATGACTCAATGGCCCTGGCTCGTGCCAGACGCAGATCACGCAAATCATCGTTACTGAGTGACTGCTCTGCTGCATTCAGCTGCTGATTTATCACTTCCAGCAAATCTTCATCCGTGCGGTTAGGATCTTTACCTTTATCTGCCATTTGCACCCTCAATCATACATGCTCTTCAAGTTGTGTACGTAAGCTGTGTACCGCGCGGGAATAATGAGTCTTGACACTTCCTTCGCTAATCCCCATGGCCTCTGCCGTTGCAGCGACATCCAGTCCTTCCCATTGCCGTAATAAGAATGCCTGTTGTTGACGTAACGGCAACTGGTTTAGAAGTTCATCCAGCCGTTGCATGGCATTCTGTTGTGTTACTATCTCATCCGGTTGATGGGTACCAATCTGTTCTAACTCTGCCATCGGATCAGGCTCATCGTGTTCTCCAATTGTACGTTTGTCTCCACCAAACCAGTGTCGCCAACGTCGCCTTACCTTCTCCCTGCGAAACCAGTCCTTGATCGCATTTTGCGTAATACGCTGAAACAGGGCTGGCCACTCGCCTGCAGGCCGTTCTGCATAACGTCTGGCCAGCTTTAACATCGCTTCCTGGACGATATCCAGGGCGTCCGCCTTTTCACCTGTGGCAATCATAGCCATGCGAAAGGCACGACGCTCGTGTTCGGCAAGAAACTGATCGAGATTCCTCGCTACTGTTTCTGTCTGCTCTGCCAAACACTTTCCCCCATCAAGTACCTCAGGCATAGAAATATCACATTCTACTGCATTGCCAGTTCGGCTAATATTCACATCTTATCTAAAACTGAATCCAGTTAATTTCTGTGTTGCTGACGACGGTCGATCCGTCGGTGCACCCGTTCCCCACGGCGATCCAAGCGGTCATCCCGCCGTTGTCCACGACGATCCAGGCGGTTATCCACGCGATCACCACGGCGGTCAAGACGCTGCTCAATACGATCCCCTTTTCTCTCCAGTCTGTCAGCACGGTGCTCCAGACCCAGTGCTTCAGCGCGCTCAGCACGACGATCCAGTCGATCTTCAACACGATCCCCGCGTCTATCCAGTCGCTCGTCAATCCGGTCACCCCGGCGATCCAGGCGTTCCTCAATGCGATCTCCACGCTGATCCATCCGGTCCTCTATGCGTTGCCCACGGTCATCCGCCAGCGCAATCTGTGTCAGTCCTACGATCAGGACGGCCATGAATCCTGTTTGTAAACATTTGTTGTAACCCATAGTCCCACTCCTCAGTGTTGTCATTGGATGGCACATTTTTTGTGCCGTTAACCTTTACAACGCACTATCTCGGTGGCGGTTGACAGACGTATAAACTAATTCAGGCTATGGAGCAGAAAGTTCTCAGGCGCATAAGAAAAACCCCGCAGTGCGGGGCCAGTATTTAGATATCATTATTATTGTTATTTCTTAGTCAGCAACTACATCCGTCGCCTGCAAGCCCTTGGGCCCCTGCTCGACTTCAAAAGTCACATTTTGACCTTCATTGAGGGTTCGATACCCGTCTGACTTGATTGCGCTGAAATGAACAAAAACGTCATCTCCTCCATCTTGTGGTGCAATAAAGCCAAAACCCTTGGCATTGTTGAACCATTTTACTGTGCCTGTGGCCATGATGATTTACCTCAAATTGCTAAAACATTATTTCTCCTGTGAGCCATCCTCCTCCTCCAAAGTGTGGCGGCAAACAGTTACGCTTAAGTATACCGTCCGTTATTAAGGTTGCCTATGGATCAGCGTATAAAATTAATCACCTAAACAAAAGTATCAGTATATAGTTAAATAGTGGATAAGGCAGATGTTGTACCAGTCTGTCCCCACTCAGATAGCGGCAATGAATAAAATAGAAATTTTTGAAAAAAACAGCGTCGCCGTTAAACAATCTGTCTTATGGCAGATTTGCTTCGAGAAACTTTCCATAATTTTCGGCACTCACGATCTGGGTGCCGTCACAATTGAATTGAATCCGCACAATAGATTGCACAATATTCAGGGTGACATTGCGCATAAAATAAGTAGGCATCTCTCGCATCGTCTTTAAGGTCGAGATGACGGAGACAACTTCAAACACTTCCATCGGTTCCCATTCATCGCTGCGTCGCCCCAGAATGTTCTGCCAGTACTGGGGCATATTTTTATAGTAAATACTGTTTCTGAGGTTTTGGTAGGTTTCCCGGATCAGGCCAATTTTGTCGTCATAGCTGATTTTCGGAAACTGGCGCTGGACATAATCGGGGTCGGCGATTTTTTCAGCCGAATGAATCTCCTGGCGCATAGGATCGAATACCGAGTGGGTGCGGATTTCACCATTATTGAAGCCGACAAACAGTTGGTAAGTACTCCTGTTGAGGAGTAATTCCTGAAAAGACGGGATGAGCTCATCAATACGCTCATCCACATCCGAGCGATAGCGTTTACGCTCACCCGTGGTCTCGCGCATGGAAGGATCACCCCGGATCCCGATCTGTAATGTGGAAGCATTCAGGCCCGCAGCACTGACCAGGCTCTCTTTGAGAACCAGTTCTTCCATTTCATTTTCATTGTCTGTCATTGTTGTACGGTATTCCCGCTGTCTATTCGTATATTAGACTATACTAACTTAACTTCTATTCTTTCTTCGAGAACGATTCCGCACTTTTTTACCTTTCTCTTTATCCTGCGGCAAAGGGGGTAACCCAGTATGCTGGGTAGCAAAACGTTTACCGGCTTTTCGCGTACTCGCGCGGCCTGGCTTGCCCTGGTTCTTGTCCTGGGTCTGAGACCCGGTGTTTCGGGGCTGCCAGTTGGGAACCAGATGCTTTTTACCATTGCCAATCAGATCCGCGCGCCCCATCTCACGTAACGCCTTGCGCAATAGTGGCCAGTTTTCGGCATCATGATAGCGCAAGAAGGCCTTGTGCAGGCGCCGTTGCCGCAGTCCCCTGGCAGAGAAGACATTATCACTTTGATGTGTCACCTTGTTTAAAGGATTTTTACCAGAGTGATACATCGCTGTGGCCAACGCCATCGGCGAAGGCAGGAAGGTCTGAACTTGATCGGCACGAAAACCATTATGTTTCAACCATAGTGCCAGATTCATCATGTCTTCATCAGTTGTTCCAGGATGGGCGGCGATGAAGTATGGAATCAGATACTGTTCTTTGCCGGCCTGTTTCGAATAGCGCTCAAACAACTTTTTGAAACGGTCATAGGCTCCCATACCGGGTTTCATCATTTTCGACAATGGGCCTGTCTCGGTATGTTCAGGTGCAATTTTCAAATACCCACCCACATGGTGGGTGACCAGTTCCTTGACATACTCCGGAGACTCGATCGCCAGGTCATAACGTAGTCCCGATGCAATCAGGATCTTCTTGATACCGGGCAACTTTCTCGCTCGCCGGTATAACTTGATGAGCGGGTGATGGTTGGTATTAAGGTTCTTGCAAATACCAGGATAGACACAGGACAGACGTCGACAGGCGGATTCGATCTCCTTGCTCTTACAGGCCAGGCGATACATGTTAGCAGTTGGACCACCCAGGTCGGAGATAATACCGGTAAAGCCCGGTACCGTATCTCGAATCGTTTCTATCTCTTTTATGATCGAGTCTTCCGAACGATTCTGAATAATCCGCCCTTCATGCTCTGTGATCGAACAAAAGGTACAGCCCCCAAAACAACCGCGCATGATATTGACTGAAAAGCGTATCATTTCATAAGCGGGAATATTCTTATCAGCATAGACAGGATGAGGCTGGCGTGTATAAGGTAACTCGAAAACCCGATCCAGCTCTTCAGTTGTCAATGGTTGAGGTGGTGGGTTAATCCATACATCCCGCTTCCCGTGACGCTGGACAAGCGCCCTGGCATTGCCAGGATTGGTTTCGAGATGAAATACGCGCGAGGCATGGGCATACAGTACCGGGTCCTGCTTTACTTTTTCATAGTCGGGCAAACGAATGAAGGTCTTATCACGAGGATGCCTGGTGATATTACGGGTAAAGCGGACAACATGATTGGCAACTTGCGGTTTGTCCTGTTTTGAACAGGATTGATCTGCCATGGCGTAAGGATCTGGATGGGACACCAGTGCGCCGGGTTCGTCAATCTCACTGGAATCAAGCTCAAGCCAGTCCTGTAAAGAGCGTTGACAAACAAACGCCGTCCCAGGTAAGTCATTAATATCTCCAATGCGCTCACCTGCTGCCAGCCGATGCACCACATCGACCAGGGCACGCTCGGCATTACCATATAGTAATAAGTCGGCCTTGCTATCCAGCAGCACCGAACGACGCACCTTTTCTGACCAATAATCGTAATGGGCGATACGACGCAGACTGGCTTCAATACCACCAATAATAATCGGTACGTCTTTATAAGCCTCCCGACAGCGTTGGGCGTAAACATTCACGGAGCGGTCCGGACGCAGACCGCCTTTGCCTTCCGGGGTATAAGCGTCGTTACTGCGGATCTTGCGGTCAGCAGTGTAGCGGTTGACCATGGAATCCATGTTGCCCGCGGTGACCCCAAAACAAAGGTTGGGTTGCCCCAGGCGCATAAAATCCTGTTTTGATCGCCAGTCAGGCTGGGCAATGATTCCGACCCGAAACCCCTGTGCCTCGAGTAAACGCCCGATAACGGCCATCCCAAAACTGGGGTGATCAACATAAGCATCACCGGTCACGATAATCACATCGCAACTGTCCCAGCCAAGATCGGCCATTTCTTCTGCTGACATAGGTAAAACCGGGGCCGTCCCAAACTTGTGAGCCCAGTGTTTACGATAGGAAAAAAGGTCGCGTATTGGTTGCATGAAATTGAATGCGTTTGAGTGAATTAAGAAACGATGGCGAAATTATAACACAGCCGCCTGCTCAGGCTTGCATAGCAGGTTATGGGTATTGCCGGGCACTATTTCAATACTATGGCGTCGGAAAGGGTTATTTGCGGTTGCCAGTCAATGCCACCAGAAAGATGCATGCATAAAACGTTAGCGATTCACATGGAGATAATTCAAACCCCGTCTGCTGATTCAACTATCTCGCCATTTATGAGCTTTAGGAATAGCTCATAACGCTGGTTTGCAACTCCCTGCTCCTCGTCCTGTTCGCCAGAAAGTTGTAAGTCGTACTGAATAGCCGCCTTGAGATGGGTTTTGATTCGACGACTAACTACCACCTCTGATGGGTCATTGTTAAGCTGAGCGATAATTTTCTCGGCGGTATCCAGTAAAGCTGCGCGTGCTGATTGAGCACAATCCGAGCCGCCGGGAGGATAAGCCGCCTCGGCATAGTGCTCAATAACTTTACTGAGTTGCCGGAAGGCCTGCTTGGGACCTGTCATCGTGATCGTCTTCATGATATCTATTATATAACCTTAGGACTATGATATTCACTTTATTGCTAACGTATACTGTGCCATCGAAAAACCACCTGGCAAGCCACCTGTAGATGACTAAAGCTATAACCATATCCTTGGAAACCTTTGAACAGGACGTTCTCGAACTTTCAAAGCAGAAAATCGTCCTTGTCGATTTCTGGGCAGACTGGTGTTCGCCATGTAAAGTGATTGCCCCTGCACTGGATGCTATAGCCCTCGAATACCAGGAAGAACTACAGATAGCCAAGCTTGAAGTTGATGAAGGTGAAAATATGAAACTGGCAGGTCGTTACAAAGTGCGTGGCTTTCCAACTATCATTATGTTCAGGGATGCAATGGAGATTGCGAGGTTCAGTGGTGCCAAGTCACGCCAGGCAATCGAAACCTTTATTCAGGAACATTCCTGACGGTCTGATTTTATAGCGCCGATTATAGCTGTTGATAAAATGGCAGCCAGTAAAAAAGAAGTGCAAGGGCAAGAATAAGATTAATAAATACGATACGCAGATACCGCGCTTTTACCTCCACGCTTTTATCACTCCTGTACACCATTGCCATAATCGCATCCAGCAACAGCAACATAAACAGGATTGGCGTTATCACCGGAACCAGCAGATCAGTTACGACGTGCCATCCTTCATATGAAAGTTTCACACCCAACTCCGGACGCAAAATAAATGATAAAGCTACGGCACTTAGCAAAGCGAAACGCAGTGGTCCCAGTGCACGCAATGTCTGATAAAACTCGTTATTGTTATTCATCGGATTAATGCTTATTCATCAAATTTGGATCAAACTGTACAGCAACTTTATTATTATCTTCTTCATTAAATACCAGATCAATGGAAACATTCTGGCCCTGTTCCTCTGCCACGACTTTTTTCAAGTCAGGTAAACGATTAGCCAGATAGGCACACATAGCTGAAATCATGGCCTCATTATCGTCCTGGATTGCCTGAACCAGGTGCATGGCAATATATTGCGCCCGAACAGAAAGATCTGGGTTATCCATCGTCTCCCCATTCATATTGATTCCAGCTTCCATATCCAGATCCATTTTATCCAGAAAGGCACGTTGATGACCGGGTAATCTAATACTTCGATCATATTCAATTACAGGTTGTCCATTCAGGACAACAGCCATTTTTTCACTCATGGGATTTTTCTACTAAAATTTGTTTACTCAATAACTGAGTCAGAATTTATTGTGGGTAAATACATTCTCTGTTACATAGCTCTCGACATATTTTTCGAAATCGGCAATAGAAAGTGGCTCACTAATATAAAAGCCCTGGGCATGATCACAATTCCAAGTCTTTAGCCAACTCCAGGTTTGATCGGATTCTACTCCTTCTGCTACCACTTGCAAACCCAGGTTATGAGCCAGATCAATAATCGAATGAACAATCGCTGCATCACTTTCATCTCTCATCATATCCACAACGAATGATTTGTCGATTTTGAGCATTGAGACAGGCAACTGCTTAAGATAAACCAGTGAGGAGAAACCAGTACCAAAGTCATCGATTACCACATTCAGCCCCATTGCTGCCAGGTTTTTCAGAACCTGACGTGCCCGTTCTGGTTCTGCCATCATTACACGTTCGGTAATTTCCAGGGTAATATACTTTGCTGACAACCCCCACTTTTCCAGCTTTTCAGTGATATTCAGGTTTATATTAGGGTCCTGAATATCCCAGACAGACAGGTTTACAGAAAAATTGACCTTATGTCCCTTTTGATGGAGGCGTTGGCAATCACGAATCGCTGTATCAAGTACCCAGTTTGAAATACGCTTGATAAGACCGGTTTGCTCTGCCGCGGGAATAAATTCATCCGGCATAATCAAACCATGTTTCGGATGTTGCCAGCGTATCAGTGCTTCGGCACCATAGATCTGGCTATCTTCAATTGTTAGCTTGGGTTGATATTGTAAAACAAACTCTTCATTTTCAATTGCACCACGTAAATCTGATAGCACAGATAATTGCGTCAAGCTATGTTCATCCTGCTCACGATCATAAAGCATTATATTGGAGTTTGAACGTTTCGCACCATACATTGCCACGTCGGCGTGTTGCAGTAATGTTTGCGCGGTTTCACCATGTTGAGGGAAAATGGCTACACCAATACTTGCACCTACATAAAGAGAATGTTCATAAACATCATAGACTTTCTCCAGTTGCTCATGAATCGCGGCTGCAATACGTAAGGCGTTAGTCTCATTTACGTTAGATAGTAATACGGCAAACTCATCACCCCCAAGTCGAGCAACAGTGTCAGAATCTCGCAAGACGTTTCTTAGACGTACCCCAACTTGTTGTAATAGTGCATCACCCGTTTGATGGCCTAAAGTATCATTGATTTCCTTGAAACGATCCAGGTCCAGCATTAATAAAGCCAATGAACGTTTACGACGTTGTGTATTCAAAATTGACTGATTGAGTCGATCCATTAACAAAGCACGGTTCGGCAAGGATGTTAATGAATCATGCATGGCAATATGTTCCAGCGCCAGCTGCCGAGTATGTACCTGTTGACGTAATTCGATAAAGGCATCGGTTAAATCCCTGATCTCCGCAGCTCTGACGTCAGGCAATTCATTGACTTCATGACCTTTTGCCTCCGCCTTAAGGCTGGAAGCCACCTTGGCAATCGGGCGAATAAAATTAAGTTCTAACACAATGTAACTGACCAGGGTCAGCAGCATGACAAATAAAGACATTCCCCACAGGGATTTGATCACCGTACTTGATGCTTCTGTTTGTTCCACCAGGTCTGCATCTGCAAATTTCTTTAATGAATCATCTATTGCTGCCAGTTTAGAGTAAACTTCATCAAATAGTGGATGAATAACATTGGTAACCAGTGGAATGTCTGCACGCCATTGCCCACCTTTGTTAATTTCAACAACCTGGCTAAATCCCTGTCGCCACTTGGGTGCCAATTCCTCAATTGCTTCTATTGCAACAATAACTTCTAGATCCAGCTGATGCTTGTTGTTTAGTTTGGCCAATTCATCAACTTTGCTCTGAAATTCACTATAGATCAGCTCAACATCCTTGATCTGATTATCCACTGCAGCTTCAAACAAATAGCCCATACGATTGATTAAAAACAGACGATAGGCAGAAATTGTTCTAAGCCAGGCATCTCTGACTTCAGAGATTTTGATCATGGTTTCAGTCTCGTGCTTTGAGATGTTACGCATGTTTTTGTCGCGGAAAAGCGCAATCGCATTCTCAGTCTCGGTCATGATCTGGCGATTGGCTGTTAACATGTCACCGTTGGCAAGCCGCATGGCTGGATACATCAGGTTAGCCGTTTGTCTGACCTCCATGATCTGGCCAGCAGCCGTTTGAATATTTTTTAGCACCGACTTCAGCCCATGCAAGGTAAGCAGCATGTCATTGTTTTTCGCCCATGGCGTCTTGATCAGCTCATCAATTTGTCCGTCAGCACGTTCC
>JASFLV010000067.1:0-10515 GCA_050117915.1 Thioalkalispiraceae bacterium
TATGCAAGGTGATAATGCGTATGAAGAAAAAGTTGTTAAACTGCAAAATGAGATAGATTACCGGTTGACAACCCTAAAGCTTCTGAACCATGAGCTTGGTGAACCGGTCTCAGAACAGAAAATTAGCCAACTAATCCTGGAATGGCAGAATGTTAAAATATGGTCTGGAGGACCTTCTATCGAGAATTTCAATCTGCATAGCCATTTCATTGAACAACAAATGAAACTGGTCTGGTCGGCAACAGAGAAAACAAAACTGTTCTTTAATGAGCATGAGACCCTGTCAGAAGTCAATGATACTTTTCGGAAAATAGACAAGAAAAACGATGGTATATTAGTGCGTTTTTGCTTGCATGAGACACCAGAATTAATTGAACTTATCGCAAAAATAAGGGGGCTTGCCACTCATGCTTCTGTTGCTGGCAAGTGTGATGCAGAGCATGCTTCGTGGTTGGGCTACTTGCTTAGACAGCTTAACCAGAAAAAAGAACAGTTCAGGTTAGTGTCGAAATCTTTACAAAAATATGCACTACACGATCTACCAGCACTGGTTGATATGCAAATGCAGGATAGTCGTATTGTACAATTAGTACAGATTGTTGATGAAGAAATACTGAGAAGCAACAACATTCAGATTGATCACCAGGCATTGTTTATCATGGCCACCAATATCATTAAGTCTCAAACCGAGGTCGTATATCAGGGGCTCGATTATATCCAGAACAAGATGCATCGGCTGTTTGATGATGAGTTAAAGGGAGAGATTTACTAGGTTAGCCAATTTTGCTTATAATCGGAGCTCATATCAGGCTCTACTCACCTGTCATAAATATTTCATCAAACTGTAACCAGTTCGCAAATTCCAGAGTCAAAACTTGCTAAAAACGCCGCAGGTGAATCTGTTATGGCCTATGCAAGAACTAGCTTACTATTACAACGCGCCATTGAACTGGAACTTGGCTTCTGTCGACAAATAAACCGTTCCCTTGGCGCACCATTTATTCAGGGATTTTTCGCCATTATCAGCCGGCTGGGTGATGGTATATTCTGGTATAGTCTCATCGTCACTTTACCTCTCATTTACGGTATAGAGGCATTGTCCAGTTCGGCAATCATGATAGTCACCGGCATATTAAACCTGACAGTTTACAAGTTTCTCAAGAAAATTACCTGCCGTGAGCGCCCATGCACAACAAGCGAAGACATAAGACCTGGTGCACACTTGCTTGACCATTATAGTTTCCCGTCAGGCCACACACTGCATGCAGTCGCATTTACGGTCATTGCCGTGTCTGCATCTCCAGTACTTGGCTGGTTGTTAATTCCTTTTGCTAGTCTTGTAGCGATGTCACGTGTGGTCCTGGGGCTACACTATCCAACAGATGTCGTGGCAGGGGCAATTATTGGTGCGTCTTTTGCCAGCCTTGCTATCAGTCTACTTTAATTCACAAATACAAGAGCTTTTTGTATGAATATCTTGATGATATCCGATGTTTATTTTCCGCGTATTAACGGTGTCTCTACCTCAATAAAGCTGTTTCGCCAAACCTTACTAGCCTTGGGTCATAAGGTTAGCTTAATTGTGCCATGCTATGGTGATGATAAACAAGAAGATGGCATCTATCGTATTTCATCTAAAAAGGTCATTCTTGATCCAGAAGATAGATTTATGTCTATGAAATCGATTCTTGATATTGTTCCGGAACTTAGCAAAGACGATTATGATCTAGTGCACATACAAACCCCTTTCGTCGCCCACTATGCGGGTTTAAGAATCGCAGGTGAACTTGGTATACCCTGTGTTGAAACATATCATACATTTTTTGAAGAATATCTTTATCATTATTTTCCGCTAGTACCAAAATCCTGGATGCGCTATCTCGCGCGTTATTTTACACGTAAGCAATGTAATGCAGTGGATGCGGTAATAACGCCTTCTACAGCAATGAATGAAGTGCTTGGTAAATATGGGGTAACAACCAGCACAAAAATTGTTCCAACTGGTATCGACTTAAGTGAGCTCGAATCAGGTGACGGTGCAACATTCCGGTTAAAGTACGGTATTGAACAAGAAAGACCGGTGATTGTACATGTTGGTCGAGTCGCCCATGAAAAGAATATCGACTTTCTATTGCGAATGTTGCAATTCCTGCGAATTAATATCCCTGATGTCTTATTGATTATTGCTGGTGAAGGACCAGCCCGGGCTTATCTAAAAAAATTAACTGCCCGACTTGGTTTAGATAACAATGTCATGTTTATTGGCTATCTGGCCAGAGACGGGGAACTACTAGATTGCTATTGTGCGGGTGATGCATTCGTGTTTGCTTCACGTACTGAAACTCAGGGCCTGGTATTGCTAGAGGCAATGGCATTAGGTGTCCCACTTATCTCAACAGCCGTGATGGGAACAAAAGACATTTTAGAACCTGGTAAAGGTGCTATTGTTGCTGAAGAAGATGCCGAGCTGTTTGCAGACAAAGTACAAAATATTTTATCTGACTCTATCCTGCGTGCTCGTCTAGCGAACGAAGCAAAAGCGTACGTTGATGAGTGGTCTGCTCAGGCAATGACCGATAGACTAGTCAGTTTTTATACAGATGTCATTTATAACAAGAAACAGGTCGAGGAATTAAATTCTGTGTTAGCAATTAAAAAGCTTTAAGATAAGGGTTCTTCAGCGGACTTCAGACTTACTTCTCTTTGATTGAATTCAAGGTGCGAATAAAACTGCTGGGTTGCAGCCATCCAGGAATGCTGTTCTGCAAACTTCCGCGCTTCTTTCGGAGAGAGATTGAGCGCTTCCTTTACAGCCAGGCCCAAGTTCTCATTGAGGACACCGGTTATACCATTTTGCACCAAGTCGATCGGTCCTGTGACCGGATAAGCCGCCACTGGCACACCACAGGCCATGGCATCCAGCATCACGATACCAAATGTGTCAGTACGGCTGGGAAAGACAAATACATCTGCGGCTGCCATATAGTTTGCCAACTCCTCACCAAATTTGAAGCCAACAAACCTTGCGTCAGGGTACTTTTTGCTTAGTTCCTGTAAATCCGGGCCATCACCAATAATATATTTAGTACCCGGGATATCCAGCGATAAAAAGGCATCCAGATTTTTCTCTACAGCAACCCGACCGGTATACATACTAATAGGGCGTGTGTCCTTCAAAAATGTCTTGTCTCTGATCTTGAATAGCTCAATATCAACACCTCGTGACCAGATGACGACATTGTTAAAACCCCATTTTAACAATTCATGGCGTTGTGACTCGGTGGGCACCATGATCCTTGCTGATTTTGAATGGAAGTTTCTGAGTATGGCATAAGTAAAAGCAACAGGTATTGGGGCACGTAACCTGACATAATAAGGAAATTGCGTATGGTATGCCGTGGTAAATTTCAGTTTTCGTTTTTTACAATAATGTTTCGCTGCCATACCGAGAGGACCCTCAGTGGCAATATGGATTGCATCTGGCCCAAAGGCATCAAGTGTCTTGCATACCTTGCGTCTAGGGAACATAGCAAGGCGTATATCAGGGTAGGTGGGTAGAGGAATAGTCTTAAATTGAAGCGGAGTAATGTAGATAACTTCATTACCCATCTTTTCCAGACATTCTCCGGTCCGTTGTAATGTTGTAACCACACCATTAGTCTGTGGTAGCCAGGCATCAGTAACAATAGCTATTTTCATGCAACTTGCGGTATTTCGTGTTGTGCTTCTGTATCAGCTTTCAAAGCTATTTGACGGTCTGACCAGTGGATTAGCTCGATTTGGCCATCTTGTTTTTCAACTAAGGCAGTACAGTGCTCAATCCAGTCACCGTCATTACAGTACATGACGCCATCTATGGAACGGATATCTGCGTGATGAATATGCCCGCATACCACTACATCGTAGCCATGTTTTTTAGCATCAGTGGCAACAATATTTTCATATTTTCGTATATGTGCCATAGCATTTTTGACTTTACCTTTTATAAATTTAGCCAACGACCAGAAAGGGAACCCCAGTTTGTGGCGAAGCTTATCAAGGATCCGATTAGCATAAAGTATAAAGTCATAGCTCAAATTGCCAACAAATTCAGTCAACTTGCTACACTGCATTAAAGAGTCATATTTATCACCATGCAACATATGAACAGTCCGTCCATCTGCAGTAGTATGTGTGTACTCAGTATGTATTTCGACATTACCGAAAACCATGCCATCATAGCCACGGAATTCTTCATCATGATTGCCAGGGATATAAATGACCTTAGTGCCGTGTTTGGCTTTACCCAGAATCGTTCGTATAACGTTATTATGTGATTGTGGCCAGAACATCGTTCGTTTCATTGACCAGACATCGATTATATCGCCGACCAGATAGAGATACTCAGTTTCAGTAGCACGTAGGAAATCTAGTAGGAATTCAGCTTTGCAACCTTTGTAACCCAAATGTACGTCTGATATCCATATTGATCGATACTTTAATGGACGCACCGGATAGATCGGAGTCATCGTATATTCCCGTCTCTTTTAAAGTTCGCTTTAAGTATGGTTAAGAGGTATGACAGATCATTGTCAAAATAATGACAAATTGATTACGTGTTGTATTTTTATAAATAATTTAAATATTTAAGACAAACCAAGATTAAACTGGTGATGCCGATAAAGATTGCTCACCATTATGGGTAACCGGTTAAGCCATATGTCTGATAGATCGAACCAGATAACACTGTTCCAGCCAATCGACCACCGGCGTTGGTCATCTAATACAAACCGATATTCATCGATATCTTGTCACGATCATCCCAGGCAACAATGAGATAGGGATGAACAGCAGAATTAACAGAAAATACTACCCCAAATATAGCGAGTTCAATAGATGTTATCTATTAATCGAATTAAAGTATACCTGTTCGAAGAGACAGTTAACTGAAGCAGTTTTTCATCTAAATAGTTTAACGAGTAAAAATTGGTCACAAGTGTAACAAAAGGTTCATGTAGTTATGTTTTAAGGGTACAACAATATCGAATGGTGCATTTGGCGCCTTTTAACTTGGCTAATTACAAAGAGAATAGTATGGAAATCAGTTTAGGCTTATATGTCATTTATGTGACGGCGGCGTTATATATACTCAGGAAATTACAGGTCCGTTTGCGTTTGTCCAGGGCAAAACATCCGTCCTTGCGTGGACATGCCAAGATGTCTCGCCGCGTCGCCAAACTGGTGCCTTTTTATGATTTTTCGGAAGAGCGCTTTTTCTCTAGTGATAATGCCCCAGCGGAGATTGCGCAGTGTCGTCGACAGGGCTTTGAGCGATTGGCGCTATCATTCCAAAGCAAGTCACCCAAATCAATTGCCATGAGTGGTGAGCTTGAAGAGAGTATTTCCGATGTGTTGTTTACCAATACTTATCGGGTTCCTTTTCAGTACCAGAATTATGTTAGAGAACATCTTAAGTTGGGTAGCCTGGTCGACGCATCAGCGGGTACACAAGTCAGGGACCTGGATGGAAACTGGTCATATGATCTGACAGGTTCATATGGTGTCAATGTATTTGGCTATGACTTCTATAAAGAATGTATGGAAAAAGGGATTGAACGGGTTAAGGACTTAGGACCCGTACTAGGACCCTATCACCCCGTGATCGTGGAAAATGTACAGAAACTGAAAGCCGTTTCAGGACTGGATGAAGTATCATTTCATATGTCAGGTACAGAAGCGGTAATGCAGGCTGTGCGGCTTGCCCGCTATCATACTGGTAATACACATCTAGTGCGTTTTTGTGGTTCATACCATGGCTGGTGGGATGGTGTACAGCCGGGAATTGGCAATGACCGTAAAACCAATGATGTGTATACCCTGAAGGATATGGATCAGGATAGCCTGAAGGTGTTGCGCACCCGCAAGGATATTGCCTGTGTCCTGATAAACCCTTTACAGGCTCTGCACCCCAATGCCAATGCTCCCGGTGATGCAATGTTAATTAATAGTGAACGAGGCGCTAAGTATAATCGTGAGGCATACACAACCTGGTTACATGAACTCAGGGAGGTCTGTCGAGAAAGGAAGATTGTTTTTATTATCGATGATGTATTTATGGGTTTCAGGCTCGCTTATGGTGGCTCACAGGAGTATTTCAATATTGATGCAGATATGGTGACCTATGGTAAAACTCTGGGGGGTGGATTACCGGTTGGTGTAGTCTGTGGCCGACATCAATTGATGAAGCGTTTTAGTAATAATAAGCCTACGCATATCTGTTTTGCCCGGGGGACATTTAATTCTCACCCTTATGTAATGGGCGCAATGAATGAATTTTTAAAATATCTGGATACACCGGAGATAAGGGAACGCTATGCCCAAAATGACGAGCTGTGGAATTCGAGAGTAGCAGAACTCAATAACCGTTTAGGAAAGAGAAATTTGCCGGTGAGGGTTGTAAATATGTCATCAGTCTGGACCATTACCTATACTCAGCCAAGCCGTTATAACTGGATGTTCCAATATTACCTGCGAGCAGAGGGCCTGGCGATAAGTTGGGTCGGCAGTGGACGCATTATTATGAGTCATAATTTTAGTGATAACGAGTATGAGGAAGTTATGCAGGCTTTTGTAACTGCTGCTGAAGCAATGCAGAATCATGGTTGGTGGTGGCAGGATGCCAGTTTGACCAACAAGTCGATTAAAAAACAGCTATTCCGTGAGATGATGACGGCTATATTTAAATAATAATGCACCACCCGTCTACCTTCACGGTAGAAGGGTGGCCTTTACTCATTATTTTACATGATGCATAGGATCAAGAAATTCACCTTTGAGCAGGTAAAAAGGTGATTTGTGGTAGATTTTGATATCATGAAATGGATCCGTCAGGATTTTTGTAAACCAGACCAGACCTGCAGTGACATCATAGATAAAAAACAAATGGATGGTGCGAAAGATCAAGGCGCCTCCTGCGATAACAAGCCAGATAATACTGAGGTTGTGGAGGTAACCTTCGACTCCGATATATGGCTGAAATGTACCAAACAGCGTTGGATTCATATACAGTATTATGGGTGATAGCCCCCAAATTGTTAGTAGCACTACCTTGCGCTTCAGGTTATAACCGACCTTGATATTTTCCTTGTGCTCATGGGTTGCCTGATTGATTTCGTCATATCCTTTAGGTTCGAAAAAGAAGTGACCGATTTGCCGGGTTATCATAGCGACAATCCAACCCAGGAAGGCGGCAATAACCGGGTTTACAAAAAGTAAGGCATAGGCCCCCAGGAAACTCATGGCACTAATCAGATGAAGTGACTGATTAATCCGGCTATGGTGATAAAAACGGTGATCGTCCCACCGTTGTTCTTTCAGTTCTTCGAGAAATTTCATAGTAGAGTCAATCCTTAATAGTATTCATGTTAGACCTTAGTAGTTTTATGTCATAAACATTTCAATTGTGTTAAAAACTCGCGCCTCAAAGAAAAATATTTTTATGTCAGTTTTGTTAATGTCAGGTTTCAGTCAAAGTGCAGTAGAGGCTGCCCCATACGAATTATAGAGTCAGTTTTTAACTGATCTGCTATCTTAAAATTATTACTGGCAAATACGATGATTGTGGAACCATGTTGAAAATAACCCAATTCATCCCCTTTTTTATAGTCAGTATTACACGCGAGTTGATGAGGACCTTTATAGCGCAAATCCAGAACCTCTGGTAGGCAATGTAATTTAATACCTGCGACCAGAATTGCGGCAACCGGGACGAGCGTCATGTGGTATCCTGGCTGAGCCAGATTCAGATCAATAACAGCACGTTCATTTTTGCAGTAGAGCCGTTCAATCCGCTTTAACGCGACAGGATTTACATTCCAGGTGTCTCCGGAAATATAATTCACTTTTGTGACATGACAGTCATAAGGGGCATGAAAGCGGTGATACATAGATGATTTTAGTCGGAGTGTGACATAGTGACCATTCTTATAGCGTTTTACGAGTTCTGGATTGCTAAGCAAGTCCCCGAGTGTGTATGGAAAGCCTTTTGCCTGGTACAGGGTCGTGTCTTTGACTTGCCCATGGGTACCTACGATAGCATCACAGGGACTTACTATAACCCCAGGGTTTTGATCGATGGTGCGGGCTCCAGGCTTTAACTGCCGAATAAAGCAGTCATGTAAACTGTCAAATTCTGTCTTTTCTGCTTCAGAAAAGTCCAGCTCACTGGAAAAGCGTTTCCAGATAGCAATGGAAAATCTGCTAATGAGTCGGTTTTCCAGCTTGCTATACCAGCCCATGAATAATGTGATATATCTTCTTGGAATACGATTTGTTAGCAAAAAATTAATTCGTTCAATCTGGGTCAGGCGTTGTATGAACGAGTTTTGAGACATATTGATTTCAAGGTGATCAGGCTAAGCTTTATAATTTTGTGAGATTAAACATTGTTTTCCACAAGATAGTGATTTGTTAATTAGCGTTAAATTATTCTGTTTTTATTACATTCATATGACAAATGGCTTTTTAAAATACAAAGTCTTCACATAATATGATATTGCCTGTAACTTACAGGGTCACCATCGTGCAAAGAAAGAGGAATATGGAAATGGGCGTTCAGGCCTGGTGGCTCTCAATTAGTATTTTGTCGGTGGTAAATATAGCTGCCTGGTTTCTCTCGGTGCGAATTTTCTTGCTACGCGGACCTACAATTAACCCGAATATCTACTCAAGTCGAAAAGCCATGCTCTGGTTGTCGGGAATATATACAATTGGTTGTGCCTTTCGTTCATTTTTGCCCCGAATAGACCTGGAGAGAATCTGTCTTGTTGATTCCTGGTTTTCAACCATCTTTGTGGGTCGCACTGTGGCGACGCTTGCTGAACTCAGTTTTATTGTGCTCTGTGTGTTGCTTCTGCGTGAGGCAGGGAGAGGGATAAATAGTCGAATATCTCTGACAATATCGCTCGTTATTATGCTACTCATTGTGATAGCCGAGGCTTTTTCCTGGTATGCAGCCATTACTACCCACTACCTGGGCAGCGTGATTGAAGAGGCATTGTGGACAATTGCGGGTATCCTGCTGATTACCAGCTTTATTTCTCTAAAACCGAAGGTGACGGGTCTTCACCGTCATTTTCTTAATGCAATGATCATATTTTGTCTTGGTTATATTATTTTTATGGTCACTGTGGATGTCCCGATGTACTGGAAACGTTGGCAGGAGGATATCACCGCAGGCACGCAATACCTTTCATTTACCCAGGGACTGGTTGATACCACAACAAGCTGTATGGTTAATTTTAGTTGGGATATCTGGTACGAAGAAATTCCATGGATGACTCTTTATTTTACCGTGGCAGTCTGGCTGGGTATCTATTTACCTCATGCCCCTGATTTTAAGATGCGATCCAGGAGCTAATACAAAAAAGTATTGAATCTAGGGATTCATCTTTTTATACAATACTTCGCTCCGCCATAACTGGTAGCTGGGCTGGGTTCGATAGGCACGGGTGTTGATATATTTGAGGACATTCTTGAGTCTTAAGAAACCCACGACCGAATCGACCCTGATGATTTCCTGCCCGGATTCATCATAAAAAATGATCGTCGGTGCATAATTCAGTGCCAACTCATCGGCCCATTTTTTTGCTGTAGTATTCTTACCCTGAGGAGTGACCACAGGGGTTTCAGACCACATATCCAGTTGTACCGTATTGAGTTGTTTGAAGACTTCAAGGATTGCCGGGCGAGCGAGTGGTCCACCATGCAGAACATCACAGGCATGACAACGTCGTTCTTCGAAAAAGACAGCCAGGGGTGCCTGTTTTGCCAACTTTGCCAGGTCAAATGGAGGTGACTTGAATATATCATTATCATTGAGTGAATCTTGCCCGAAGCTCTCTGCTTGTTCAGCGCGCGCAAGGTATTCTCGAAAAGTTTCATTACGATGATGCTTGTCTGCTACATATTCAAGCGCTGCAAGAAACTGGTAAGGTTTACGATAACCACTTAACTTTAAGGCCTGCTTACCGCTGTCATCGAAGAAAAGTGTTGTAGGTGTGAAATTGGCTTTATAGCGTGCAGCAAACTGTTTCTCGCTATACTCGTTCCCACCAATATCGATTACCGAACTATTACCACGTACATTGATGGCGATAACATCGAAATTGGCTCGAGTATAGGCGACGATATCCTTGCGTCCCCAGTTGTTTTCGAGGTGAGCCCGACAATAGGGACAATAGGATTGACCAAAGTAAATAATCAGCCCACGTCGGCCCCGGGTCGCTTCGTTGATATCGTCCTGGATATCAAGAAAGCTTAACTTGAACCAGTCGGGAAGACTAAGTGCTTCTTTAAGAGGGCGATCATCGATAGCTGGATCGCCAGGCGCAGCTACTGCAACTGCGCCCGTGAGGTAGAGGATAGCACTCAGGATTAGTGTGAATACTCTTTGCATACATGGTTGTTGGTAACAACTGGATTCAGGATTATAATGTCAACTTGTTGCTGATTGGAAATTTTATCCATATCAGCTGC
>JASFLV010000068.1:0-10483 GCA_050117915.1 Thioalkalispiraceae bacterium
AAAAGACTTTTTTGATTAAAAAGATCTACCTTCGCTGATGGCTATCTATTTATTCACAGACTTTAGTTATCAGGGGCCATATGTTGGAGAATTAAAACAGGTTATTGCCCAGTCAAAGTTTGATGATCAGACTGTCATTGACTTGATGCATGATGCGCCAGTTTATAATCCAAGGGCCAGTGCCTACTTGCTTGCGGCATTGAGTGAACGGTTTCAAGTTGGTGATGCCTGCCTTGGTGTGGTCGACCCTGGCGTGGGCAGTGAATCACGTGCCCCGATACTACTTAAGGCGGACGGTATACTGTATTGCGGACCGGACAATGGCCTGTTCAGCCAGATCGCCATGCGTGCCAGCCAGATTGAAATAAATGAAATTGTCTGGCGGCCAAATAAACTCTCCAGCAGTTTTCATGGTAGAGACCTGTTTGCGCCGGCTCTGCAAAAAGCACTTAGGAATGAAATAATAAAGGTAAGGCCCCGCTCGCTAAATGAACTCGCCGGCAGTGACTGGCCGATTAATTTACCTGAAGTCATCTATATAGATGGCTTTGGTAATCTGGTGACGGGGCATACTGCTAAGTCAATTGCTCAGGAACAATCTGTAATAATTGCTGAAAAACAGTTGTCGTACGCAGATACTTTTTCAGCAAAACAGGCCGGTGAACCATTCTGGTATATAAATTCGATGGGATTGGTGGAAATCGCGGTTAACCAGGGTCGTGCCGATGAATATTTCCAGGCAAACATCGGTACGCGACTTTCCGTTGCGGGCTAAAGCCGGTAGAATCAAAGGCTATTAAAAAAGACAAGCCATATTTTCAAGATATGATTTTTAATTAAGGGGGGAACATTATGAATATTCGCACGATCTTCTTGGGCTCGATACTATTGATAACAAGCCAATCAGCAAATGCTCAGCTGGACTTCCTGGGCCAGCTGGGTCTGCATGGGGGTGGTGATGATGTGATAACTGCCTTGTTTACTGATGGTTCCTCTGAAGAGATCAAGGCGGGTGAATTTTTATCAGTTGACCTCGGGGTGGCCTGGGATATGGGGATTCTGGAGGCGCGTGTAACGGGAGGCTGGAAATACGATACGATCACTGCAGATAATGGCGATCTCGACTTTTCACGTTTTACCGCGCATGGAGTGCTTTTATTTGCAGCAGGGGATTGGCGATTTGGCGGTGGTGCTGCTTATCACTTTGCCGTTGAGCTGGATGGAAGTGGTGTGGCATCTACAGCTGATGCAGAGTTTGATGATGCCGTAGGTTATATCGGAGAGATTGATTATTATTTCACTGAAAATGCTTACGTCGGTGTGCAATATATCAATATTGAATATGATCGAACCAGTGCTTTTGGTCAAACACCTGCTACCTTTGATGGCAGTTCGATTGGCGTTGTCTTCGCAGGACGCTGGTAACAAAAATTTCTCTGCTAGACGGGCCGCAGTGTATACTGCGACCCGTTTTTCAGGCACTGCGTTTTTGTTTTTTCTTGAGCGTTCCGGCTTTTTCCAGAATTGGTTTTAGATAACGTCCGGTATGTGATGCCTTATGGCAGGCTACTTTCTCCGGGGTAGCGGTAATCAGAATCTCCCCCCCCTTGTGTCCACCTTCCGGTCCCAGGTCAACGATCCAGTCACAGGTTTTGATGACATCAAGGTTATGTTCGATGATGATAATCGTGTTGCCATGATCGCGTAATCGATGCAGGACATGTAACAATTGCTCGATATCATAAAAGTGCAAGCCAGTGGTCGGTTCATCGAGTATATAGAGTGTCTTACCCGTATCGCGTTTGGATAACTCGCGAGACAGTTTTATCCGCTGTGCTTCACCGCCCGAGAGGGTGGTGGCATTTTGCCCGAGCCGGATATAGCTCAGGCCCACATCCATGAGTGTCTGGAGTTTTCGCTTCACTACGGGGACTGCATTAAAGAATTCAAAGGCATCTTCGACAGTGAGATTCAACACCTCATAAATATTTTTACCTTTATAACGTATCTCTAAGGTTTCACGATTGTAACGTTTACCTTTACATACATCACAGGGTACATAAACATCGGGTAAAAAGTGCATTTCAACTTTTATCACACCATCACCCTGGCAGGCCTCGCACCGGCCCCCCTTGACGTTAAAACTGAATCGGCCAGGAGTATAACCACGAGAGCGGGCTTCCTGGGTTCCGGAAAACAATTCGCGAATCGGGGTAAACAGCCCGGTATAGGTTGCCGGGTTGGAGCGGGGGGTACGGCCAATCGGGCTTTGATCGATATCCACGATCTTGTCGAAGTGCTCCAGTCCTTCAATGGCATCATAGTCAGCCGCTTCTTCGCTGGCGCCATTAATTTCAATCGCCGCGGCACGGTAGAGGGTGTCGTTGATCAGTGTCGATTTGCCTGAACCGGAAACACCGGTCACTGCCGTCATCAGTCCCACCGGGATCGAGACTTCGACCTCTTTAAGGTTGTTACCGCGCGCACCATATATTGTCAACTGTCGCTCCGGGTCCTGTTTGGTGCGTTTAGCGGGTATCTGAATTTGTTTGTGGCCAGATAGATATTGGCCGGTGAGTGAAGCAGGATTCCTGATGATTTCCTCTGGTGTTCCTTGGGCAACAATTTGTCCGCCGTGCACACCAGCTCCCGGTCCGATATCCACGACATGGTCCGCGGTGGTAATTGCTTCCTCATCGTGTTCGACCACGATGACTGTATTTCCGAGATCACGTAGATAGGTGAGAGTGTTAAGTAAACGCGTGTTGTCTCTCTGATGAAGGCCAATCGATGGTTCATCCAGGATATACATCACCCCAACCAGGCCGGCACCGATCTGACTAGCCAGGCGAATCCGCTGGGCCTCACCGCCGGAGAGTGTATCGGCACTACGGCTTAAGGTGAGGTATTCCAGTCCGACATTGACAAGAAAGCTCAGTCGTTCGTTGATTTCTTTTACAATCTTTTTTGCGATCTCGCCACGCCGGCCAGGCAGGTCCAGCTCTTCAAAGAAGCTCCTGGCATGTTCAATCGGTAGCTCGGTAATCTCCGGTAGCGTGTTATCCTGAACGAAGACATGGCGTGCGGCCAGATTGAGTCGTGTACCTGCACAATCCGGGCAATGCTGGTGGGAGAGGTATTTGGCAAGTTCTTCACGAACTGCATTGGATTCTGTTTCCCGGTAGCGGCGCACCATGTTAGGGATTATCCCCTCGAAAGGCTGGGTCTTGGTATAGCGGCTGCCGCGATCGTTGAAGTAGGTAAACTTGATCTCTTCCTCGCCACTACCGTGCAGGATCACCTCACGGATTTTTTTCGGCAACTTGTTAAACGGTTTATCAAGATCAAAACCATAATGCTTGCCTAAAGACTTGAGCATCTGGAAGTAATACATGTTGCGTTTATCCCAACCGCGGATGGCACCGGCGCCAAGGCTTAACTCAGGCTGGGCAACAACCCGGTTTGGATCGAAATATTGTTTTATCCCCAGACCATCACAGCTGGGGCAGGCCCCGGCCGGGTTATTAAAGGAAAACAAACGCGGTTCCAGCTCAGTGATCGAGTATCCACAGGTTGGGCAGGCAAAGCGTGCCGAGAAAATAATGTCTTCACGCTCACCATCCATAAAGGCAATTCGGCATCGATCATCGGCTAATTGCAATGCTGTCTCTATGGAATCGGCAAGCCGCTGTTTAATATCTTCACGGACTTTGAAACGATCGATGACGACTTCAATCGTATGCTTGCGACGCAAATCCAGGTCAGGTGGATCATCCAGTTCATAGACTTCACCATCAATACGGGCACGAATAAAACCTTCGGCGCGTAGTTGATTGAAGACCTGCAGGTGTTCGCCTTTACGGCCTTCGATTACCGGCGCCAGCAGCATCAACCTGGTGCCTTCCGGGAGTAACATGATTTGATCAACCATCTGGCTGACGGTTTGTGCATCCAGCACGATATTATGATCCGGGCAACGGGGTTCGCCGGCGCGGGCAAACAACAGGCGCAGGTAATCATAAATCTCGGTAATCGTCCCGACCGTGGAGCGGGGGTTATGCGACGTCGACTTCTGTTCGATGGAAATGGCTGGGGATAAACCTTCGATATGATCAATATCGGGTTTTTCCATCATCGATAGAAACTGTCGGGCATAAGAAGACAGCGATTCCACGTAGCGGCGCTGACCTTCTGCGTAAATCGTATCGAATGCCAGCGATGATTTTCCCGAACCGGATAGCCCGGTGACGACAATCAATTTATCCCTGGGAAGCTCAAGGTCAATATTCTTCAGGTTGTGGGTGCGTGCCCCACGAATGCGGATGGTATCCATAACAACTCTTTTACTCAGGCAAATCCAAACCTGTTAATATACGCCTCCTGACCGTGTTCGTGCAAAATTAGTAAATACACAAGAATAATGTGATAAGTGACTGTAAATCCTGGTTTGAAACATTTGGCTTACTTAATCCCGTGAAAAATTCCGAATCGATGACAGCGGGCGAACGCCGTGTCGCGTTGGCCTTATCCGGTGTCTTTGCCACGCGTATGCTCGGCCTGTTTATGGTCCTGCCTGTTTTCGCTTACTATGCCGAAAATCTCGATGGCTCAACCTTGCTGCTGGCTGGTGTGGCGGTCGGTATTTACGGGCTGACACAGTCCGTATTTCAGATTCCGCTAGGGCGATTATCGGATAAAGTGGGTCGGAAACCCATCATCATAGCGGGGTTGTTGGTTTTTGCCATCGGCAGCGTGATTGCGGCGATGGCGGATAGTATCGTTGGGGTCATTATTGGGCGAGCTTTACAGGGGGCCGGCGCTATTGCCGGCGCCGTGATGGCAATGGCGGCGGACCTGACTCGAGAAGAGCATCGTCTTAAAGTCATGGCCTCCATTGGTATGAGTATCGGTCTGGCCTTTATGGTGGCCATTGTCATCGGCCCTGTTCTAAGCAACTGGTTCGGTGTTGCAGGCGTTTTTTGGACGACCGCGCTATTAGCTATCATCGCGATTTTCATCATTATATTCGTCGTCCCCACCCCGGTTTCGACTCGATTCCACAGGGACACGGAAGTCGAATTTAACTGGCTGAAGCGTGTTCTGAGCCACTCACAGCTAGTTCGGCTGGATATTGGTGTCCTGATACTCCACTTTGTAATGACCGCGACGATGTTTACTTTGCCCCTTATCTGGATAAGACAACATGGTTTTGAAATAGCCGACCACTGGAGGATTTGGTTGCCAGCTATGGCCCTATCGGTGTTGCCAGTGCTTCCACTCATCATCCTGGGAGAGAAAAAACGGCAGCTAAAACAGGTTGTGGTGATTGCCGTGTTAGCACTTACTATCGCCTGTCTGTTGTTCTGGCGATACCATGACAGCTGGTGGGCCCTGGCCATGTCACTGTGGTTGTTTTTTGTCGGCTTTAACCTGCTGGAAGCCAGTCTACCGTCCCTGGTGGCTAAATTTGCCCCGGCCGCGCACAAGGGGACGGCCATGGGGGCCTTTTCCAGTTCCCAGTTCCTGGGGGCCTTCCTGGGCGCCACCACAGCAGGCTGGATCATGCAGTACCATGGCGAGGCCGCGGTTTTTCTTGTGAATGCGATACTCGTCGGTCTGTGGCTGGGGGTGGCAATGTCCATGCGCCACCCGCCGTATCTGAGTAGTGAATTATTGAATGTTGGGCCGCTGAACAAGGCCCAGGCCCGCTCCCTGGCGGCCAGACTGACCGGGATTCGGGGCGTGGCCGAGGCCATCGTGATCCCCGAAGACGAAGTGGCCTATCTGAAAGTCGACAAGAAAGCCTTGGACAGAGAGGCGTTACTTGATTACTCTATCGAGCAGGCCGAATAATCGATCATTTTATATACATAACGCACTAACTACTTGAATTTTAGGAGGAATATATGGCCAGAGGTATTAATAAAGTAATCCTGGTTGGTAACCTGGGTAAAGACCCGGAAGTCCGCTATATGGCAAATGGGCAGGCGGTTGCCAACGTCTCGATTGCCACCTCTGAGAGCTGGAAAGACAAGAACACCGGGGAACAACAGGAGAAAACCGAATGGCACCGCGTGGTCTTTTTCCGCCGCCTGGCCGAGATTGCCGGTGAGTATCTGAAAAAGGGCTCCAAGGTCTATGTCGAAGGCAAACTGCAGACCCGCAAGTGGCAGGACAACCAGGGCCAGGACCGCTATACCACTGAAATCATTGCCAACGAAATGCAAATGCTCGATTCGCGTGGAGCGGCTGCAGGCAGCAATAACAATGTTGCCAGCAATGAGCCACCTCCCTACCAGGAAAACCAGGCACCACAGATGGCGACCGCCGGCGATTTTGACGACGACATCCCGTTCTAGACCTTCTTATCCCCTAGCAACACGCTCGAAACACCAGCGCTACCTGTCACCGCTGGTGTTTTTTTTCGAGGGTATTTTCCTGGTTATTCGCGACTTGAAATGATTTCGTCACGCCCTATATCCCGAAATGAGGGCCGGGGCACTTTTGGCACGGCTCTCAATATTGGTTGTTTAACTTTCGTATTGCTTCTGAGGAGGATATGTCATGACAACAATCGATTTAACCCCACTGTATAGCAACACAATTGGTTTTGAGCGTCTTGCCTCTATGCTCGATAGTGCATTCAGAGGGGAGCAGGCTAATTCCAATTATCCCCCTTATGATATCGAGGCTCTGGACGAGCATCGCTATGCGCTTGCGCTGGCGGTGGCAGGTTTTAAACCGGATGAGCTGGATATCCAGGCTGAACCGGGCCTGTTAACCGTTAGGGGTCGCAAAGCTGATGATAAGAGTAAACGCAAATTTCTCTATCAAGGCATTGCGACGCGTGCCTTCGAGCGCAAGTTCAACATAGCCGATCATGTCGAGATTACCGGAGCGAGACTCGACAATGGCATGCTGACCATTGAACTCAAGCATGAACTGCCTGAGGCGATGAAACCAAAACGGATTGAGATCAATACTGACTCCAATGTGATTGAGCATCAGCCAGACACTGAGCAGGCTGCTTAAGTTCAAACAGAAGGAGGGTTACAGGTATGTAACCCTCCGTCACACGCTTCAATCGAGTTCATCAAAGGAGGTCATTATGGATATTAAAAAGCTCAATCCGTGGAACTGGTTTAAACATGAAGAAAAGCCCGATGCCAACAAACAAACGATACCTGTCAAAAAGGGAGATTATTTTCAGAGCCAACGTCCGGTGCCGAATATCATGCAATTGCATCGCGAGATCGATCGATTAGTTGACGAAGCTTTCCGTGGTTTTCCGACCTTCGGTCATTCATCACTCTCGAATCAATTGAGCAATGAAGATTTGTTACCTGCTTTTCATGCCAATGTTGATATTGCCAGTGATGACAAACAATATACCATCAGTTTAGAAGCGCCGGGCATGGAACAAAAAGATCTATCCATTGAGTTAAAGGATCAGGCGCTGTTTATTAAAGGCAATAAGCAGCAGGAGCAGGAAGAAAAAGACAAACACTTTTACCGTATCGAAAGACACTACGGTAGTTTTGAACGGGTACTGGCGATCCCGGATGATGCAGAAACGAACAAGATAACTGCCTCAATGAAAAACGGTGTGCTGACAATTGATATACCACGTAAAGAAATGCCAGCAACTGAGGCAAAGAGGATCACCATCGAGAGTTAACCACATTCCTTTGCCACTTGAGGCTAATGGAGTGTGGGTTATCGTTCTTCGAAACGTCGGAGTCGGGCGCGTAATTCCTCCAGCTCTTCTAATAAATCGATGGCCAGAGCCGCGCCGGCGATATTGACACCCAGATCTCGTTTGAGTCTTAGCGCCCCATGCACCCTTTTTATACAGCTACCCTGAAAACGCCAGCGCGTGGGTTCACGGCCACGGGGTTCAACCAGGCCATACTCAACCAGCTCAAAAACCTGTTCAGCACTAAGCTGGCAGGTCCGGCATAATTCAGCCAGGCTTAATTCCACTTCTTCCTCGATGATTTCACCCGTTAATAATGTTAGTGATTCACGTTTCATCTTAATTCACACTCCCAGGTGAGTTCGGGGATTGAATTTGAATGCCTTTTCAAATTCACGATACGCAGACTTTTCTGATTCGGTTTCTGCTACAGGGAGGGCGATCTGTAAGGTGACATACAGGTCTCCCGGTTGTTTGCTCGGTATCCCGCGCCCTTTCAAACGTAACTTACGGCCCGCCCTGGTATTCGCTGGGATCTTCAGATCAACTTTGCCTGATGGTGTCGGGACTTTGACCGATGCACCGAGTGCTGCCTCCCAGGGTGCTAATGGCAATTCCATATGTATGTCCTTGCCATCCACACTGAAAAGCGGGTGCGGACGAAACTGGATTTCCAGATAGAGATCACCGGGTTCAGCGTGGCCAGCACCGGGTTCACCCTGTTTGGCCAGGCGGATATGTTGTCCCTGACGTACACCTTTGGGGATACGGACGTTTAAGGTCCGCTCTTTTAAATAGGGACGCCCATTGCTATCGAGTTCGCTATGGGTCAGGGTTAAACTGCGCGTGGCCCCCTGGTAGGCATCTTCCAGGTCGATCATGACTTTTGCATAAGTATCTTCACCACGGGCATGGAATCCCTGGCGTGCCTGGCCTGCAAAGCCCGCATGTCCAAACAGGCTTTCAAAAAAGTCGCTGAAATGCGCCTCATCGTTAGCGGTAAACCCGCCGCCGTGAAATTCAAAACCCTGTGCCCAGTCAGGTGGCGGTCGGAAGTCCTGACCCGCCTGCCAGTTGGCACCGAGTTGATCATAAGCGGCTCGTTTTTCCGGGTCCTTGAGAACTTCGTAGGCCTCGCCCAGTTCCTTGAAGCGAAGCTCAGCATCAGCTTCTTTGCTCACGTCAGGATGATATTTCCGGGCCAGTTTGCGATAGGCACGTTTAATCTCATCCTGTGAGGCATCCCGCTCCAGGCCCATGATTTTGTAATAATCTTTGTACTCCATTCAGTCCTCGTGCAATAAGCCAGCTGGCAGGTTTAATCCGGCAAGGCATTAGCTAATCCGCTTAATTTACTGGTTTTACGAGATGTTTTATGGCGGCTTCGCGATGCTATTTCAAGGGGCGTCAAAGTTACGACCCGGGAGATGTCATGTCGCTGATGGGCCTTTTAGCTATTTAGTAGAGGCTTGAAAAGCTGGGGCCGTGCAACTATAAGTGTCATACAAGAATCTTGACCCCATTGGTTAATGATAGTCGTAGCCAGGCGGAGATCCATAACCTGGCAGGGACTGCTGGGGTGATTGAGTTCGGGTAACGAACATACTATAAGAACTGCTACTGGCATATGATGTATTTAACTGGAGGTGTAACATGCGTCCAATTGATTACATGTCTGATCAGTCTCAGGTTTTTCATTTACGGCCATCGATTGAGCCAGTTCCGGCATCTGTTGATCAGAGAGAGGTCATTGCGCGTTTCCTGGCTGACTCGGCCCGGTACCTGGAGGTACCTCTGGAACGATTGGCACAACTGCCATGGCAAATGGATGAGTCCCACGGCTGGGAAGCCCAGAACCAATGCAGCTAAACGCAGGAAATATGTCATTCGCTTAACAAACGGCTAATCCTGGGCTAAGGATCAGCAGGCAAAGAACTGTACCTTTTATCTCCTGAATTAAATCGTTTATCAGGAGAACTGGATACGAGTGGACTTTTTTTATTGTCAGGATTGACAAGAATCCAATTTACCACTATTTATTCACCATGTAATAACGACCTTTCGGTCATGGTTTTTTTTGTCTTTAAGGAGTAGCGAAAGATGCCTGGTAGAGTTAAAGCTGCGCTTACAAAAGTTGGAATGACTAAGGATAAAATGGCAAGGGCTGCCAAGCAACAGGTAAAGAAACGGACCGACGAGTTACTGGACGATGATGATTTGAGTACCGAGATCGAATTTGATGAGGAGTCTTTGTTAGTTCAGCCTGCTGAAGATGGGAGCATTCATCTCTCGGCCAGGCGCAAACTCGAAGACTACCTGGAAGAAAGACGCCTGCGTCGAGCAATAGAAGACGACTTTGATTATTAACTTTTAGACATAAATGCGATTCCTCCGCCGGGCCAATCAATGCCGGCGGGGGACTTGTCCTCAAGCATCTTCATTGCCTTAATCAAACTCCGCCGCATTCGGTGAAACGATGCAGCCAGGGTGGAGCGTTCATCCTTACCGATTTCGTGAAATGCCGGGACGGACAGCTTGCCCATGCTGCCATCATTGGCCTGTTTCCCATTACATTGGGATTGCTATTCGCCGGATTTACGAAAAATTTATAATTTGCCATGACCGTTGTATGTCTACAACGTGTCTAGATAATTTGAGGGTTAGCGGCCGGGTAGCGTCGGGATTCTCAGTCTGGCTTACCTGAATAGCTAATGGCCAGAATCACACACCAGCTATCCCCTTTGGGGGTTTGTACCTGGACTTCGTCGTCACATGATTTTTTAAACA
>JASFLV010000069.1:0-10420 GCA_050117915.1 Thioalkalispiraceae bacterium
CCTGTCTGAAGTCCCAGACAGTGGTAAGTCCCGTGAAGCCGGATCTGATGGCCGTTATATTATGGAGACAACCTCGGTCAAAGATAATCTGGCCCAACTATGTGCCAAAGGATCGCGCGGTATTGTCATACTGGATAACGAAACCTGGAAAAAATGTGGTGGCAAGCCGGATGGTCTGAAAACAGGGGATGGTATGGCGCCAGCACTCGAGCCTGTGGATCACTCAGCACATTGATCCGACGATCATATAAACAGAGAGGTCGATACTTGTGAAAAGATACCTGGTTATGGTGATGGCAACATTGTTGTTGGTGGCCTGTACGGAAGAGCAAAGTACAGCGTCGGATAATGGGAGAACAACAACAATTGAAATACCGGCACGCGACCTGTCAGATCCACGGATCAAAGTTGGTCGGCAGTTGTATTTAAAAAATTGCACGGTATGCCACGGTATTAATGCAGAAGGGGCACCGGATTGGCGCCAGCGTGATAAGGATGGCAAGTTTCCTGCACCACCATTGAATGGGACTGGCCATGCCTGGCACCATCCAAAACAGGCATTGATCTATACCATCAAAAACGGTACCCAGGCCCTGGGAGGCAATATGCCAGCCTGGAAGGATCGGCTGACTGATGAAGAGATAGAATCGATCATTCTCTGGTTCCAGTCAAAATGGCCGGAAGAGCTGTATCAGGCCTGGGTCAGGCAGGATAAAGCCTCACAGCAGGCCAAATAGAGGAGGTATTATGATGTTTTCTGATAGTGGATTTCATGGTTTTTTTGGCGGTGGGATTATGTGGATATTATGGATCGTCTTGCTTGTTGTAATAATTTTCGTATTAAAGGACCTCGTTGGTTCAAGAAAAATTGATTCTTCTAACGATGATCCTCTGGAGATACTCAAGCGCCGTTATGCAAAGGGAGAAATTGATGAAGAAGAATATGAACGAAGAAAAAGGGAACTTGAAGCGGATTGAAATCTCATAGTTATAAATAGCTAAATTTGTATTCTAGAATTGTATAAGTTGATTGGTAATAGAAAACTAGAAGCCAGAATGAATGTAATTAAAAAACAGAAGGTTATAGAAATTGTCGGGCTTGCTGAGGTTATCAGGCAGCCACTGGCGGCGCAGCACAGCCATTATTAACTTAATTATCTGGTTAAGGAGGTATCATGAATTCAGTTCAACTGTATATCGAAGAAGATCTTGATGAGAAGACCATTGCCAATATTAAATCCATGTTAATGGCAATCGAGCATGTTGTTGATGTGGAAATCAGTAACAAGTCACCTCATGAATTTGTGATTGATTTTGAAGAACACCACAATATGCCAATGAGAATCATAGAGAGCCTAAAAGAGCAGGGCTATCACCCGGATATTTTTTCTGGCTAGAAGATGGCGGTTTACGAAATCGGCATAAGGAAAAACGTCAATGACCCACTCCCCGGTCTGTAAAATGCGTGTTGATGCAGGGACTGCCATGTTGACTAGAACGTATGAAACCAAGACTTATGTATTCTGTTCTGAAAAGTGTCTTAACCGGTTTGATACCAAACCGGAACATTACATAAAACCTTCAGATTAACAATGACTTATAATTCCATATCTACTTAACGATGTATGTTACTATGCGATAGAATTCTCATGTAAATCAATAATGGAGAGTAAGCGGTATGTATGGTTTTAGTACAACTTTTTCCGGCAGCTTCGATGATGCGATCGCTAAGGTTACCGAAGAATTGTCAAAAGAAGGGTTTGGTGTCTTAACCGAAATCAATGTTAAGGCCGTGATGAAGAAAAAACTGGATGTGGACAAACGCCCTTATACGATTCTCGGTGCGTGTAATCCGGTACTGGCTAACCAGGCGATCAGTGCAGAACCGGATATCGGCTTGTTACTTCCCTGTAATGTATTGGTCCGCGAAGAAGAAGGCGGTGAGGTAACGGTTGCCTTCATGGATCCAGAAGCGGTGTTAACCCTGGTTGAGAAAGAAGGGATTAAGGAATTAGCTGGAGAAGTTAAGGAAAGACTACAACGGGTAATGAAAGCACTCTAGTCTGACTAGGCAGCTAAATCGTAGTAGAGCATCTGCAGGACGTCGTCGAGCAAGTTATAAACCTCTTCATAATATGACTCGACGGTGGCCTCGTCGATGCCCAGGATGTCCAGCGCTTCTACCTCAAGAAGTGTATCGTCATCCCGTGAGATCGGCGCCTGGATGTTATTAGCGATGACATTCGCGATATGCAATATCGCTGTATCTGTCTTGTACTCGTCATCACTGGCAAGATCGTGGTGATGGCGAATCGGTTCGGAAATCGTCTCAGGAAAATGCCAGCTGGCAAGTAGTTCATAAGCCAATTGGCTGTGGGTAAACCCGAAGATCTGCTCTTCTGCATTTTCAATTTTAAGATTCGGATTTGAATTGACTTTGTGCAGGCTCTCGGTTTCACGCGGTAATAATAAAGACATGATCATTTTGCCAATGTCATGTAACAGACCACCAATAAATAGTCTTTCTGAATTCGCGATATTTTGTGAGAGGGCGATGGTGCGTGCTGCGATCCCGGCAGTGATGCTGTGGCACCAGAATTTTTCCAGATCGAAACTGCTCCCTCCTGCCGGGCGAAAATGGTTGACCACCGTGGTGGCAATCACCAGATCACGTAACTGGCGGGTCCCCAAGATCGTGATGGCCATGCTCAGGGTCTCGACTTTTGAGGGAAAATTGTAAAATGGGCTGTTGACGAGTTTCAGCAGGCGCGCGGTCAGGACGGGGTCCTGCCCGATAAGATTGGCAATTTCGGTAGCAGAAGAGTTTGGGTCGTTTAACACTTGATTGATTTTTGCCACAATGGCCGGGAGTGAGACAAGCTTGAGATTATCCTCAATCAGCTCTTTCGGTGTCATTGTTGCCACGGTAATTTCCTTATTCTTATTCAGACTGTATTCAACTTGTTCGCGGAATAACTCTGCTGAGTTGATTACAGCGGTTCCAGCAAATAAAACTTTAGATAAACATAATAGCCAAGATATTACAATTAGCTAATATTTGACTATATATCATGAATATTTTCCAACATATTGTTATTATTTGTAAATCTTGAACCTGTTCACAACAAGATAATCATTAAATCCTCAATCTTGTGTGGTTTTCTGGATTGAATATGACCACCCCAACCCTATTGAATAATGATGGCAAAAGCATACCGACTTTCTATTAATGGACTAAGCTGCGCGGGTTGTGTCACCACTGTGGAAAACGCCTTGCGCGGTGTGCCGGGGGTTGAGCAGGCGGATGTCAATTTCGCTGAACATACTGCCCTGGTCAAAGGTGAAGTCACCGTTGAGCCATTACTCAGCGCAGTTAAGCAAGCCGGCTACGATGCTGCCGAACTCAAAGGGGAAGATGATCACGAGGAAAAAGAGGCTGCGGAATTTGCGCATTATCGTCAACTTTTAAAACAGGCGATTGTGGCCGGGGTTGTCGGGATTCCTCTGTTTACCCTGGGTATGAGTGGCTATCTTCCACCCGTCTCGACCGCTCAGGGGCAAATCGTCTGGCTCGTTATTGCCGTGTTTACACTGTTTGTTATGGTTTATTCGGGAAGGCAGTTCTTCAAAGGTGCCTGGCGCTCTTTTCAGGTGCATAACGCCAACATGGATACCCTGATTGCCCTGGGGACGGGAACCGCCTGGATTTATTCGTTCATTATCGTGCTTGCCCCGGAGACGGTACCTAAACTTGCTCAGCATGCCTACTTTGAGGCTGCGGTCATTATTATTGGTTTGATTAACTTTGGTTCTGCGCTGGAGATGCGCGCGCGGGGTAAGACATCGGAGGCGATTCAGCGCCTGATTAAACTCCAGCCCAAGACAGCCAGGGTGGTGCGTGATGGCCAGGAAATCGATATTCCTATTGGTGAGGTCGGCTTAGGGGAAACCCTGCGAGTGCGTCCCGGTGAGCGAATCGCCGTGGATGGTGAGGTGATCGATGGTCATTCCAGTGTCGACGAGTCCATGTTAACCGGTGAACCGATGCATATCGAAAAGCTGACCGGTGACGAAGTGGTAGCAGGTACGATCAATGTTTCCGGTACCTTTCTTTACCAATCGAAACGGATTGGTGCTGATACCGTTTTGTCACAGATCATCCAGATGGTTCGCCAGGCACAGGCCAGCAAGCCCAGGATCGGTCGACTGGTGGATAAGGTCGCTGCGGTATTTGTGCCAGCCGTCATGCTGGTCGCCATCATCACTTTTGTGGTCTGGTTTAATTTTGCTGAAAAGGATGCAGTCAGTCTGGCGATCGTCACGACCATGACTGTTTTGATCATCGCCTGTCCCTGCGCGCTGGGCCTGGCGACGCCGATTTCAATTATGGTTGGAGTTGGCAAGGCGGCAGAGCTGGGTGTGCTGATCAGAAACGGCGAGGCACTACAAACTGCGGCGAAACTGACAACAGTTGTGCTGGATAAGACGGGGACGATTACACGCGGACAACCAACGGTGACATCACTGGAAACTGTGGGTAAGTATAGCGAAGATGAGTTATTGAGGTTGGCCGCCAGCCTGGAGAAAGGTTCCGAACATCCACTCGCCACATCAATTGTCACAGTTGCTGATGAAAGACAACTAAAACTCGCTGAGGTTGAGGCATTTAATGCGGTATCAGGTAAAGGTGTCACCGGCACAATCAATGGTGAACAAATATTATTCGGCAATCCTAAATTAATGGCGGACAATCATATTGATATTACTTTGATCGAGAATAAAGCAACTGAGTTATTAAAAAAGGCGCAAACCGTCATGTACCTGGCGAAAGCGGGAGAGCTGGTAGGGATTGTCGCCGTCTCAGATCCGATCAAACAGGATTCAGTGAAAGCCATTAAGCAGTTGCAGGACCTGGGCCTGAAGGTTGTTATGCTGACGGGTGATAACCACAAGACAGCGCAAGCCGTTGCCGATGCGGTTGGGGTTAAAGATGTTATCTCGGAAGTCCTGCCAGAAGATAAGGAGGGGCATATCCGTGAACTACTTGATCAAGATGAGGTTGTTGCCATGGTCGGTGATGGCATCAATGATGCACCAGCACTGGCCAGGGCCAATATCGGATTTGCAATTGGTACCGGTACTGATGTCGCCATCGAGAGTGCTGATATCACCCTGATGAGTGGATCGTTATATGGCGTGCGTGATGCAATTACTGTGTCTAAAGCAACCTTGCGTAATATCAAGCAGAATCTGTTCGGTGCGTTTATTTATAATACCCTGGGTATCCCGATTGCGGCCGGCGTGCTTTTTCCATTTTTCTCACTTTTATTAAATCCGATGATTGCAGGGGCGGCAATGGCGATGTCTTCAGTGACTGTCGTGTTAAATGCTAACCGATTACGGTTGATGAAATCAGGTCGTGAGCAATGATTTTGTTAGTGAACAGCATTGCCGCGGTTATTTTCATTTTTATTATCTGGTGGTTTTGGCTGTCTTCACCTAAAGCAGCTCGATCCCAATCAGACGTAGTAGATATTTTAGTCGACAATGGGGTTTATTCACCTGCAAATATCGAAGTAGAGCAAGGGCAAAATCTGAGATTACGTTTTTTGCGCAAAGATGCCAGCCCCTGTGCTGAAAAAGTCATCTTTGACGATCTTGGTATATCTGCTGATCTGCCGATCGATGAGAAACTGGAACTAGCGGTTCCGACGGATAATAAGGGTGAATATCCGTTCACCTGTCAAATGCAAATGTACCGTGGCAAGGTTATTGTTAAATAAGAGGTTAAAGACTAAATGTTAATTTGGGGAAAGATCGCTGGGGCGATATTTGGTTTTGCCATGGGTGGCTGGGTTGGTTTGATCATTGGTGTATTGATCGGCCACTATCTCGACAATGGCCTGAAACGCGCTATCGAGCATGATCAATTTAGCTTTAATTACCGGCCCGGTAACCAGGCGCAAATCCAGACAACATTTTTTACCACGGTTTTTTCTGTAATGGGGCACATTGCCAAGGCCGATGGCCGTGTCTCGGAGTCAGAAATCACTATAGCGCGCAATATCATGCGTCAGATGCAATTGAATAGCGAGCAGGAAAAGACCGCCATTGATCTATTTACCAAGGGCAAAGCGCCGGATTTCCCCTTGGAAGATGTTATCGACAACTTCCATAAAGAGTGTCACCACAATCGCAATCTTGAACGAATGTTTATCGAGATACTGTTGTTTGCTGCCTATGCCGATGGACATATGCACGATGCAGAGCGGCATATCTTTTTCCGCATCTGTAAGCGAATGGGGATCTCTGAATTTGAGTTCCGCCGCCTGGAGAAAATGGTCCAGGCCCAACAGGCATTTCATGGGCGTCGCGGTGCGGGTGGGGCGGCACAAAAACCATCGCGTGACATGTTGAATGAAGCCTATGATGCGTTAGGCATTGATAAATCAGCCACGGATGCAGAAGTCAAAAAGGCCTACCGTCGACAAATGAATCAGCATCATCCGGATAAGCTGGTTGCCAAGGGCTTACCGGAGGAGATGATCAAGCTGGCCAATGAAAAGACCCAGGAGATCAAGTCGGCCTATGATACTATCTGTCAGCAGCGCGGTATTAAATAAGTAGCGCCAGATAGCGTCCACCACTGGCTACGCCGACGACAACAATACCAAGAATAAGATTTGTCCTGATTAGTATTCTGATCTGATTTAATTGCTTGCCACCTGTTTGCCAGTCTTTTATAGCAACTGCCTGTTTTAAGCGCTTATAAGGCGCAAAAAATACATGCAGGTAAATCATGATCATGACAATCCCGGCGCCGTACATGATATGTACATATAACGGGGTTGCAGCAAAACTGTTCCAGATTGCGAACATCAAACCAAAACCAGTTGCGGGCAACAAAATTACACTGGCCCAGACATAGGGAAAGAACCTTTCAAATACACCAACCCATAGGCTTAAGCGTTGGGGTGGTTCCAGTTGTTGTGCCGCGGTGGGGCGCAGGCATACATAGGCAAAGAACATACCCCCGACCCAGAAGACAACTGATAGTACATGTAAAAAACTGCTGACTGATTTTAAATCCATAATCGTTTCCTTATTGTTTTAGATTGTTACCTGCGACATTGATCTGCAACCAGCCGCGAATGCGTTTCAGCAGGATATCATCCATATTAGTGAAAAAGTGATTGGCGCCTTCTATTTTGATTTGTTGGAAGTTCTGGTTGCCGGCTTTTTTAGCAGCCTGCGCCCGCTTTTTGACCCCCCTTAGATTCCGCTCGAAATCGGCGCTGCCATATATATCCAGGGTCGGAATAGCCAGACTGGCAAAGTTTGCATAGCTATCCATCTTCGGCTCCTTTGGATAACCGGGGCCAAAGGCAATGGCGACAAAACCACGCACTGCCGGATCTTGTTTGTTTGCCAGATAATAAGTCGTCATGGTGTTACCCAGGCTATGGCCGATGATGACAATGGTATTGATCCCTTTTGATTTCAGATAGTCGACACTGGCCTGGATTCTTGCCGGTACTTCTTTAAACAGCGGGGGGTAGTCCTGGATTTCCGCCTTGTTCTCCAATATGGGCATTTGCACAGACAAGGTGTGCCAGCCGGCCTCCGGCAGATGCATGCGTAGCGGTTCAATGACATCGGGCCAGGCAGGGTGCGCCCCCATGCCGTGGATAAGAATCGCGCCACCCAGTGCCTTGTTGCTATCATTTTCGGTATACAGGCCGAGAAATTCGCTCCCGCCAGCCTTGAGTTTGACGGCCTCGCCGACCAGCAGGCTGGGGACAATTTGCTCCTCCCAGCGTTTTTCCTTGGCCTGGTCAGATTTACTGGCGGCAAGGGTATCGTTGCTAACCGTAAAAAAAACCATCCCGATCAAGTAGATGGCTAATTTCATGAATGATTTCATGGGCTTTCTCCAGGGATCGATGGACACCAGCGAGCCAGTATATATAGGAATAGAAACTCTAAAAAGCTGCATTGTGAGGCCATTTCCGGTAGAGTTGGCGGTTCGATTTTTCAGGGGTGCGGCGGTGAAAGCGGCACGAAACAGAATTCAGTAATGAGGCAGTAACTATGGCAGATTATGCAATTGCACCATCCATCTTATCCGCAAATTTTGCGAAGTTGGGTGAGGAAGTCGACAACGTTCTCGCATCGGGTTGTGAGATTGTCCATTTCGATGTAATGGACAACCATTATGTTCCCAACCTGACAATTGGACCGTTGGTCTGTGAAGCCTTACGTAATCATGGCGTGACGGCGCCGATTGATGTTCACCTGATGGTCAAACCGGTTGATCGTATCATCCCGGATTTTGCCGCTGCGGGTGCAACCTATATTACTTTCCATCCAGAGGCCTCAGAGCATGTCGATCGTTCCCTGCAGTTGATTCAAAATGAAGGCTGCAAGGCTGGCCTGGTTTTCAATCCGGCAACTCCACTCGACTATTTGAAGTATGTCATCGACAAAGTTGACATGGTCCTGTTGATGTCAGTTAACCCAGGCTTTGGTGGCCAAAGCTTTATCCCAACTGCCCTGGATAAGCTACGTGAAGCACGCAACATTATCGACGCTTCAGGTCGCGATATTCGTCTCGAAATTGATGGCGGCGTCAAGGTCGACAATATTCGTGAGATCGCTGAAGCAGGGGCAGATACCTTTGTTTCCGGTTCCGGTATTTTTGGCGGAGCGAAAGATGCTGATCCTAATCGCTACGATAGCATTGTTAAGCAAATGAAAGATGAATTAGCCAAGGCTAAGTAAGTCTTTAAGAACACGCAGGAAAAGAACGATGTTACGTAAACCAAAAATGGTGCTGATTGATGTGGATGGCACGCTGGTCGATAGTGTCCCGGACCTGGCCTATTGCGTCGATGAAATGATGAAACAACTGGGCATGCCAGTGCATGGCGAGGCCAAGGTCCGCGAATGGGTCGGTAACGGGGTAGAGCGTCTGACTCGTCGTGCCCTGATTGGCCAACTTGAAGGGGAACCTGATGAGGCCTTGTATGAAAAGGCTTACCCAATTTTTCTGGAACTTTACGCTGAAAATACTTCCAAGCGGAGTGTCCTGTATCCCGGTGTCAAAGAAGGGCTCGCCTATCTCAAATCCGCAGGTTATAAACTGGGTTGTGTCACCAATAAGGCCGCACAGTTCACTATCCCTTTGTTAAAGACACTGGGTGTGCATGATGACTTCGAGATCATCGTCAGTGGTGATAGCTTGCCACAGAAAAAACCGGATCCTCAGCCGTTGTTGCACGTCGCCGAGTACTTTGGTGTAACGCCTGCCGAAGCAACCATGATTGGTGATTCTGTCAGTGACGTGAAGGCATCCCGTGCAGCAGGTTTTCAAATCATCTGCATGAGCTATGGTTATAATCATGGCGTGGATATTCGTGAAGCAAATCCAGATGCTGTGATAGACTCTATGGCAGAATTGGAGGAATTACTCGAATCGGCCGAAGCTGAGTCGAATAAGGAACAAGGTGCAGCCTAGTTACAAAATGAGATCCAACACCTGACCTAGTAACAATGACAATGTATACACACAACAATCGATGGCGATGGCCTGACTGAGATTTACAACTGATCTTTAGGCAGTTGTCGTTTGTTTGTGTAACGTAAAAAAACTAGGTAATACCAATGACAGAACAGGAATTTCAGGCACTTGCCCGGCAAGGCTACACATCGATCCCGATCATGCGGGAGGTGTTGGCCGATCTTGATACGCCGCTAAGTACTTATCTTAAACTGGCCAACGGGCCATACTCATATCTGTTTGAATCAGTTCATGGCGGCGAAAAGTGGGGACGCTATTCCATCATTGGCCTGCCCTGTGAGCGGGTTATCCGAATTTATGACAAGACCATCAAGATCTTTATTGATAATCAGCTTAGTGAACAAGTCGAGGTCGAGGATCCGCTTGCCTGGATCGAAGATTACCAGGCAACCTTTAAACATCCACAACTCGAAGCAATGCCCAAGTTTACCGGGGGGCTGGTGGGTTATTTTGGTTACGAGACAATTCGTTATATTGAACCAAAACTGGCCAAAACCCCTGTTAAACATGATCCACTGCAGTTACCGGATATTCTGTTGATGGTCTCTGAACAGGTGATCGTTTTCGATAATCTCAGTGGCAAACTCTATATAATCGTTCATGCTAATCCAGATAACAAAGACGCTTATGCAAAGGCTGAGTCACGCATCGATCAACTGATCAACAAAATGCATCAAGCGCTACCAAAACCTCAGATCGGTAAGTCAAGGCAGGTTAACGAAGCGGATTTTATTTCGGGCTTTACCCAGAAGGGATTTGAACAAGCAGTTGATAAGATCAAGCAGTACATTACCGATGGTGATGCGATGCAAGTGGTTATCTCCCAACGCATGTCGATAC
>JASFLV010000070.1:0-10314 GCA_050117915.1 Thioalkalispiraceae bacterium
ACCAACTGGTTTGTGATCTTTTAATATTGGTAAGTGATGAATCTGGTTTCGGGTCATGATTAACAAGGCTTCTGACAATAACGTCTTGTCATCCACGGTAATCAAGTCAGGTGTCATGATTACTTTTACGGCTGTGTCTGGACTCAAATCTTTGGCAATATAGCGACTACGCATGTCGCGGTCGGTTAGCATTCCGACCAGTCTCTGTTTGTCCATTATCAGTGCAGATGATACCTGCTCCTCTGTCATCCGCCTTGCCGCCACGGGAATGGTTTCATCGGCAGCTATCATTACTGGTTCACGATCAACCAGGTCTTTGACCAAAGAGCGCATACTACTCTGTGCATCACCGCGTTGCTGATAAGCTTCGACGGCATGTTTCATCCGCTGCTCTGCAAATCTGCTAAAAAATTTATCAAACCCAGTCGACTCGTTCCGTAATTGCTGAATGATGGAACAGGGCATGGCATATACCAGGCTGTCTTCATTGACAACTGCATCTATTCTTATCTGCTGCCCCTCAAGACAGGCCTCTATATAAGTCTCATTCTCGGCAAGTTTTTCGATCAAATTTCCATTCTGATCACGAATCGTAATGGCACCGGAACGAATCAGATACAACTGTTTGTCTTTAACTTTTCCAGGTGGGAATGGCTGGCCGCGGCGTAAATAGTGTATGGTGATCTTGCCGACCAGATCATCCAGTGACGCAGCCGGGAGAGCCGCAAACAAGTCATGTTGTGCGACAACGTTCCGGATCTCCTGTAGTTCAATATCCATATGATTAAATAGTGAAAAAGATAATTAGTATCTAAATAATTTTAAAACATTAAAGAGAAAAAAGCCCCGTTAGACGGGGCTTTTTATCTCCAGGTCTATCACCTTAGTGGCTGGCGGCTGCACCTGCTCCTTTCGGAACCCGGATATCTTCAACCAGGTGTTGAATATGCTCCGGTGGCGCTGCAGTAACCTTGCTGACAATAATAGCGACAATAAAGTTAATCACGGCACCCACTGCCCCAAACGACTCAGGCTGAATACCCAACACCCAATTGTCCGCTGTATTCGGCAAGTTGTTTGTGTCGGGAATAAAGAACCAGCCCTTATAGATAAAGATATAAATCAGTGTGGATCCGAGCCCGGCCAGCATACCGACCACGGCCCCCGTGTTGTTCATCTTCTTATAGAAGATACCCATCATCAGGGCCGGGAAGATCGATGACGCCGCAAGACCGAAGGCCAAAGCCACCACCTGGGCAGCAAAACCGGGTGGATTCATCCCCAGGTAACCAGCCACCAGGATCGCACCGGCCATGGCAATCCGGCCTGCCATCAGCTCGTTCTTCTCGGAAATATCCGGCTTGAAGATTCCCTTGAGCAAGTCATGCGAGATCGCCGAGGAAATGGCGAGCAACAATCCTGCTGCAGTCGAGAGTGCAGCAGCGAGACCACCGGCGGCCACCAGGGCAATGACCCAGAAAGGTAAGTCAGCAATCTCCGGATTGGCCAGCACCATGATATCCCGGTCTACATAGATCTCGTTGGCAAACGGGGCACCTTCAGCGCGGGCACCCTCGCTCGGATTTTTCGCAACCCGCTCACCATAACCACCTCGCATGTGGGAACCATCCTCGTTATAGACAAACTCTGGCTTACCACTTCCTGCGAAGGCCTTGCCTGCCGCATGTTGGACTTTACCGTCGCCATTATGATCGTACCAGGCCAACAAACCGGTATTCTCCCAGCGCTTGAACCAGCCAGGTAATTCCGTATAGGCAGTACCCTGCGATTCAGCACCATTCACGGTATTGATCATATTAAGACGAGCCATGGAGCCCACCGCTGGGGCAGTTGTATACAGAATGGCGATGAAGACTAACGCCCAGCCCGCAGAAGCCCGTGCATCACGCACCTTGGGCACGGTGAAGAAACGAATAATCACATGGGGCAGACCGGCGGTACCGATCATCAACGACAGGGTGAGCAATACCATATTCAAGCTCGTGCCTTTTTGCACGGTATACGCCTTAAAGCCCAAATCAGTCATGACCGTATCCAATTTTGCCAGCATGTATCCACTGCCATCTGCCAACTCACTTCCCAGGCCTAGCTGGGGAACCGGGTTACCGGTCAACGTAAGTGAAATAAAGATCGCGGGGATGGTATAGGCAAAGATCAATACACAATACTGCGCAATCTGGGTATAGGTAATCCCCTTCATACCACCGAGAACCGCATAGATGAATACGATCGACATCCCGATGATCACGCCGATTTCAAAGTCAACTTCGAGGAAACGACCAAAGGCGACACCGACACCCTTCATCTGACCGATTACATAGGTAATCGATGCAACGATGAGGCAGATTACGGCAACCACGCGTGCGGTTTGCGAGTAATAACGTTCACCAATGAACTCCGGCACGGTGAACTTACCAAACTTACGCAGATAAGGCGCCAACAACATGGCAAGTAACACATAACCACCGGTCCATCCCATCAGATATACCGAGGCATCATAACCCTTAAAGGCAATCAAGCCTGCCATCGAGATAAAGGATGCCGCCGACATCCAGTCGGCTGCCGTGGCCATACCATTGGCAACCGGGTGCACACCTTTACCGGCTACATAAAAGTCTCCGGTAGTCGCAGCACGCGCCCAGACGGCAATACCGATATAGAGCAAAAAGGTTCCGCCTACAAAGACGTAGATCCAGGTTTGTAATTCCATGTGACCTCCTAATCTTCGTGAACGTTAAATTTACGATCCAGGTCATTCATTTTTTTCGCATAGACGAAGATCAGGATAAGGAAGGTAAAGATCGAACCCTGTTGTGCGAACCAGAAGCCCAGCCCTACACCGCCGATCTGAATCTGGTTGAGTAGATCAACCAGGATGATGCCAAATAGATAAGAAACAACGAACCAGATAGCCAATAGAATCGACACAAGTCGAATATTGGCTTTCCAGTATTCTCCTGCTGAACCAGTCATGATTTGCCTCCTAGGTAATTGTTTTATTCATTTACAGGCTCCCTGTTAATGAACGTCCTAAGGCAAAGACGGCTTGATTTGCCAGTGGCCTGTAATTTATTTTTTAACCCGCCAGCATCATAAATTAACTTAATGAATGGGTACAGTATTGAATTTGAATTCTGTTTTATCTTGAAAATATAAGGATATTATAAATTAATGAATGTTAGAAAAAAAACCGGTAGTGGCTTGCATTATTGCCCAAACCAACTACCGGTACGTATATTGATGTAGCGAGAGACTAGCGGATTTTGAACTCACTCATCATTTGTTCAAAATATCCTTTGGCGCCCTTATCCATGAAGTAATAGTTCTGAATATTTTCTTTTTCAAGCGCATACTGCAACCACTGCACCTGTTTACCAACCTCATCATAGATAAACAAAGCAAGGTTATCCTGTTTAGCCTGTTTTATATATCTGTGTAGTTGCTCCCGGTTATCCAGGCTTGCCCAAAGCTCTTGCCCCGGGAAAAAACCTGCTGCACCACGCTGATACTTATCTCGGATATCCAACACCAAACTTTGACTTCCTTTTTTATGTATCTCGTCGGCAAATGCGTCAGGATGCAGCGTATGTGCCTGGAATTTCTGCTTACTGATAATATCACTTTCCCGTATAGGGCTTTCTCCTAGCAAGGAAGCATATTCGGGATAAGTTTTCGCCCACTCAAACATGCCAGCATCATAAGCTATCGTATTTTCGATATCATTTTTGTTACAGGTCTTTACCGCTTTATATGACTTCATGCAGGTCCGACCATTACAATAGAAAACAATCGTTTTGTTTGTTTTATTACGTAACGTTTTTACCTGTTCAATAAAGGTCTTACTCGCAACCGGAATATTGATTGCATCTTTAATTCGTAGCGTTTCAAACTCAAGACTCGAGCGAGCATCAACGATAACCACATCGTTATATTTATCCTTAAGATCCTGTTTAGAAATGATCGAGACATCAGGGTATTTGCTTCGCCCGGGAAAACCACTGCCTGACTCATTAGCAGCCTGACTGTGCACGGCAAATAAAAACAACGGTAAAATCAGCCCAACAGGTATGAGGGAGTTTTTCATGATAGGCGCTCCAATATAAGAAATTTCTAATATACTAACTATCGGCACACTTTAAGTAGGCTTTAAAAAAATATATTAAATATTTCAATAAGTTATAAATTTTCCGATTGCCAATCAGCTTTTTTTACTGATCTAGCTCAACTCGCCTGTCTCATACATACTGTAGAATCTGGCTAAACCATTTAAGTAGTGATACGCGCACCCCCAAGCCAGAAAAATGCCCCACCTGGAATTTGATACCGATTTAATCAAACGCTATGACCTCAGCGGCCCCCGCTATACGTCATATCCGACCGCGGTACAGTTCCATGAAGACTTCAGTGTGGAGGACTATATAAACCAGGTAACACTGAGTAACCAGTCCGGACGCCCGTTATCCCTATACTTTCACCTGCCCTTTTGCGACACCATCTGTTTTTATTGTGCCTGCAACAAGATCGTCACTAAAAACCGTAAGCGCGCGCAGCCCTATCTGGATCATCTGCATCAGGAAATCGCCTTACAGGCTGAATTATTTGATAACTCACGCAAGGTCGATCAGCTCCACTGGGGAGGGGGCACACCCACATTTATTAACCACGAGCAAATGCGCGAGCTCATGCAACAGACGCGCAAGCATTTCAATTTGCATGACAATGACCAGGGCGAGTACTCGATTGAAATCGATCCACGTGAGGCCAATCGCGAGACGATTACATTATTGCGCGAACTTGGCTTTAATCGTCTTAGCCTTGGTGTGCAGGACGTTGACCCTGTCGTGCAAAAAGCGGTAAACAGGATCCAAGCGGCTGGGCAAACTACTGAAGTAATCGATAGCGCCAGAGAGCAGGGCTTTCATTCCGTGAGTATCGATTTAATCTATGGCCTGCCACACCAAACAGAGGAACGTTTTGCGCGCACCCTTGAGGCTGTGCTGGCAATGAATCCTGATCGGCTTTCTGTATTTAATTATGCGCATTTACCCGAGATGTTTAAAACGCAGAAACAGATTAATGTCGAGGATCTACCTACCCCCGGGACAAAACTGGCCATCCTTGAAAACACGATCAATACCCTGACCAATGCAGGTTATGTTTATATAGGGATGGATCACTTTGCAAAACCTGATGATGAACTGGCAAAGGCCCAGGCACATGGCAACCTGTACCGGAACTTCCAGGGCTATTCAACCCACGCCAACTGTGACTTGCTGGGTCTTGGTGTCACCTCGATAGGCATGATTAATGACAGTTATAACCAGAATTACCGCGACATAGACCAATACTCTCTGGCGCTGGCTGATCATCGGTTACCCATTATGCGTGGCATTATTCTCAATGACGATGATAAAGTGCGTCGCCGCGTGATTACAGACCTCATTTGTAACTTTAAGCTTAACAAACAGTCTATCGAACAAGCATACAATATTAACTTCGATAATTACTTTGCCCAGGCTCTGCAACAACTCATACCTATGCAGCGTGACGGGCTTGTGGAGTTAAACAATGATGTAATTACGGTCACAGCAAAAGGTAGTCTCTTTATCCGTAATATCTGCATGTGCTTCGATCATTATCTTAGCCAGACTCAACAGCGTTTTTCAAAAGTTCTATAAATAACCTTACCCGCTTATGTCAACCACAAATGTAATACATTGGAATCCTGGTACTGATGGTGAATTCAATGAGCAGGCCATGTATGACAAACTCGCTGCCATGGGCTACCGGGTGAATCGTTACATTTACCCCCCGGGCACTTTGTTTCCCGAGCATGACCACAGCATGGACAAAATTGATGCGGTACTCGCCGGCCGCTTTAAACTGACCATGCAGGGGGAATCGGTAATCCTTGAAGCCGGTGATTATCTGGAAGTCCCACGCGGTATAGTGCATAGCGCAGAAGTGATCGGCGATCAGCCAGTGGTTAGCCTGGATGCCATCAAAATCGATTAAATTTGCAATGCGCTAATTGCAATTTGAATACTTTAATAAATAATCCTTATTTTTATCATTCTCGCAGAAAGAATTCTTGCTAATATTGTTTATCTAACTAATTGTCATAGACTGCGAGAACCTCGATGCAAAGCCAGCAAGAATTCCTTACTCTGCGCGATCACATGCAGACGGTGATTGTCGGACAATCACACCTCATTGACTGCATTATGATCGGCGTCTTGACCGGCGGGCATCTCCTGCTTGAAGGCCCACCGGGTCTGGCCAAAACGACTGCAGTCAAAACCCTGGCCACGGGTGTCCATGCTTCCTTTCAGCGTATCCAGTTCACGCCTGACTTGATGCCCTCAGATCTTACCGGTAGCGAAGTTTATGACCCGGACAAAAACGCCTTTGAATTCGTGCCCGGCCCCTTGTTTCATGAAATTATCCTGGCCGATGAAATCAACCGGGCTCCGCCCAAAGTGCAGTCGGCATTACTTGAGGCGATGGAAGAACATCAGATCACAGTAAGTCGTCATACCCATATTCTACCTGAACTGTTCATTGTCATGGCAACCCAGAACCCACTGGAACAGGCGGGTACCTATTCCTTACCGGAAGCTCAGCTGGATCGTTTTCTATTACATGTACCGCTTGATTATCCGGATCAGCAGGAAGAACTGGAAATCTTGAGAAGGGATCGACGCACTCATTTTGGAGGTGATATCGTTGTTCGGGAAACGCGTCTTACCCCGGAAACAGTTTTAAAAGCCCGCCATGAAGTCGCAGAGATCCACATCGAACCCAGTCTGGATGAATATGTCATTCAACTCGTGCATGCTACTCGCCACCTGGGTGACTGGATCAATGAGTGGCAGGGCTATATTGAATTTGGTGCCTCTCCCCGTGCCAGCCTGGCCCTGGTACGTTCCGCCAGTGCTTATGCCTATTTGCATGGTCGTGACTATGTTATTCCTGACGATATTATTGCGATGGCCAGCAATGTACTTCGTCATCGTATTTTGCTTAATTACACTGCGCAGGCCAACCAGATAAATGCCGATAATATCATTGAACGCTTGATTACACTGGTCCCGGTTCCTTGATGCACTTACAAGATAGATTAAAACAACTCGGCAACAGCCGGTTACTACGGCGCAACAAACGCTACCCCGAGCTCGTCAGCAAGAGCGTGCAAAACAAACTACGTTCACTCGCACGCAGCGCAACCCCGGTATCGCTCGATGTAAACCTGGAAGTTCATCAACAGATGCTAGGTGAGCGTCTCTCCCCTTTTGCAAGAAGCGGTTATGAATTTGCCGAAACCCGGCTTTACCAGGTTGGGGATAATGTTCGTTTTATTAACTGGCGGCGTTATGCCAATACCGGTGAACTCTATATCAATACCTTTCATGAAGAACGGCGCCCGCAGTGCTGGATAGTGATGGACCGGCGTGCAAATATGCGCTTTGGCACCCGCATCCGACTCAAGGTAGCGCAGGCTGCGATTTACGCCTTATATCATCTATTCAAGGCCCAACAACATCAATTCGATATTGGCGGTATCGTGCTTGATCATGAAATCACCTGGTACGATACTCGCTCTGCATCGGGCAATCTTCAGCCTTTGATTAAACATATAAATGCACCCTGCCCGCCTCTCGCCGATAAAGCAAATGATCACCTTAATCAATCTCTACGTTTGTTGAGCACGCGACTGTCGCCCGGTTGCCTTATTATTTTTATGAGTGATTTCGTAGACCTCAAGGCGACGGATCTCAATTTTTTGAGTGCGCTTGCTAGCAAACACATGCTTGCAGCAGTACATGTTATCGATCCGATAGAAGCCCGCTTACCGACAAACGGTCAATATAATATTAATCACGCCATTGACCAAACCATTATGCCACTTAATTGTAACGATACACATCTGCAGGCAAAACTCAACCAACAACTATGGGATCGACTTGCACAAATTGAACAGATTTTGAAGCAGGCCCATGTACATTACAAACAGGGATATGGCGACGAAGGTTTTGAAGATTTAAATCTATAATCACACCCGAAAAGAGTTACTTGTAAACTACTAAATTGTTAGGGCTATGCCAGCATGAATCAGCCGAAATTAAATGACACTCAATGGATCGATATAGTCCCGCCACCACCTCCGGAGGATAATAGCCTATTGATATGGTCGCTGATTGTCGGCCTCGCTATTCTTAGCAGTATTATTGTTTTGTACCTCTGGCAACAACAACCAAAACATAAAACACGCCGGCAAATAGATAAGCTTGGAAAACAGATCATTCGTAACCACAAAAGCAATAAATATATCCTAAAGCAACTTGAGGCGACTTTATGTCAACGCTACCATGTGCCTTACCTGTCCAAGATCAACATTACCGACAAGCAATGGTCAGACTTTTTACAGCAACTAACTACTGCATGTTATCAACCTGTACAACCCGATATAGACACAACGTTAAGTCTACTCCGACAGGCTAAATATTTTAACAAGCTTGCCTGACTGAATTGATATGCAACTTTTTGAAAATATATATCTAACCCAGCCGTACTGGCTACTGTTACTCCCAGCCATGGTGGTCGTGCTGCTCTATATGCAGTTTATACAGAATAAACAACTTGCTTCGCTGAGTGACTGGCTACAGCATCTCTCCAGCAATGTTTATCGACATCCGGTATTTGCCATTTTAAAACCGCAACAAGCACGCGTCATCACCGACAAAAAGCCGCGCTCGCTTGTTCGCTTTCTCAATTATCTGCTACTTGTCACACTCATGTGTCTTACCCTTTCTCAACCCTACCAGGTAGGTGAAAAACTGCCGGAACCGCCTGCATATCGTGATATTGTATTTCTGGTGGATACTTCTGTCAGTATGGTATTACGCGATTATCTTGTAGATGGTAAACGCACCCAGCGTATGACCGTGTTAAAGGATGTACTAACCCACTTTGTAGATCAACTCCAGGGTAATCGCATACAAATTATTCCATTTGCAGAACAGGCTTATACCCTGGTTCCCCTGACGACGGACTATGAATTACTAAAATTCCAGTTACAAAGGTTAAAACCCGCCAGTCTGACCGGGCGTAACAGCGATCTCAGCCGAGCTCTGTTGTATGCTCTTGCTCCCTACCAAGAGACACAATCTGTTCAGGACAAAAAGCCGGTTTTTGTAATGTTAAGCGACGCTGATCGCCCTGTACGCGATATTGATCCAAAAGTTGCAGCCGCTTACGTGGCAAAATATGGAATCAGCCTGCATACCGTTGCGATTGGCGCAGCCAGTTACGAAGCCGAAGACCAGGAAAGAACATCTCTTGTATATCATCCAGCGAGTTTTTATTTGCTGGAACAGGTTGCAAAATTGGGCAATGGACAATTTTTCTGGGCCAACGACATCACCAGCCTGCAACAGGCACTGATCTCGATCAACCAGGCAGGCAAACACAAAATTACTAGTGAACCTGAATACATCCACAAGTCGCTCTATTTCTGGCCACTGATGTTGATGCTCATCTGGTTAACACTGATCTATCTATTGGAACTGGCTCGGGGGCTCAGATGGACTTCCTAACGCCATTAACTTACCTGCGTGAACCTCTATGGTTGCTGCTCGCGCCTATGCCCTTAATCCTGATAGCGGCTGCCTACCTGATCAAACACAGAACGAATAACACCTACTGTGAACCCAGGTTTAATCAATGGGTAATAGCTACAACTAACAGCCAACAGGATAAATATCGATATTGGCATATTCTGTTTATCCAGCTGGCCTGGATCGCATTAGCGATTGCCATCGCAGGCCCGCGCCTGCCTGACAAGATCCAGGATTTACAGCAAGCATATAATAAAGAAGTTATGGTGGTTATCGATACCTCGTTGTCTATGTCGGCTCATGACATCAACCCCAGTCGCATCCAACGCGTCAAACTTGAATTACTGGATTTGGTTCAGCAAATGGATCACACGCGTCTTGGCCTGGTAGTCTATGCGGGTAGACCGCACTTACTAACTCCACCTACCGCTGATAAACAGGCGCTACGCCATTATATCAACACGCTGCGCAGCGGGCTTTTACCAACCGAAGGCTCAAGCCTGTTTGAAGCATTACAATTCAGCGTTCAATTTTTTGCCAGACAACCTGCTTCGCAATCAACTGTGCTCCCCCGCGGCATCCTTATTGTCAGTGATGGCGAAGTTAATCTCACTGCTTTGCAACAACAAGCTTCAATCACTGCTCTTGCCAACAGCCTGAAACAGCACAATCTTCG
>JASFLV010000071.1:0-10311 GCA_050117915.1 Thioalkalispiraceae bacterium
ATATGTCCATTTATCAGTGGTGACATAGTCCACCCCGACAAACAGGCCTAGCCACTTGTAGTTGGTGTTCGGGTCAATAAAGCCATCCCACTCATTCCACAGGATCTGCCCGAACCAGGTTGTGTTGCTGCCAATTTTACCGGAGAGATCCAGGCCAATAATATCTTTGTCGGTATCCCGAATACCGCTGACGGTACCAGCCGCCCCGGTGGCATTTTTCTGCTCACCCGCATAGGCAAACAACCCGGCGTCGACTGGACCGATTGCACTACCCAGGCGAATAAACGCGGCTTTATTATTGTCGTTGTCAAACAGGTGATCGGAACGCCGGTAACCCGGGCTATTAATGGTGAAGTTATCACTAATTCCGTTACCGTTGACCAGACCCAACCCGACATCAAGCGCACCAAAACTGCGTGCAAAGATCACACCGCGTTCATACGTGATACCGGCCATTCGATAGGCCATAAAGTCCTGGAAGGTGAGACGGGTCTCACGTGGGAACATCAGGTCTGACACCTGAAACTGACCAAGCGTCAATCCAATACCGCTCCCAAACAGGTCATCGTGGGAAAACCAGGCATCTTCGATCACCGTTTCACCATTACCGCCTTTCTCAGCAAAGATGCCATAAAAGTAATAGCTAATATGATCGGAAAGCGGGGCGCTTGAGATCAACTTGATGAGGTATGGTGACTGAAAGTCAGTATCGGCTTCAATCGTTTCGCCGGTAACCACATCGACTGCTTCTGCATCGCGTGCCTGTACATATGCCTGGGAACGGATAGCCAATGGGATAGTTTTTGGCAGCGCCAGCATCTCATCACCGGTTTGAAGGGTTGTATCTTTCCAGTTGGCAATTCGATAATTATCATCCTGGAACTGTTTGCCAAAATCATTCAACTTGGGAAAGGCCGAATGACAGGTAGCACAGCTAAAGCCGTACTGACGCGCAAATAATGGCGCAGCCTGCACAGTTACAGAATAGAAAAAGGTGATACAGATACCCAGAAAAAAAAGCACGCGATTAAATAAAGCCATACCTAACACCCTTTCTATAAATCTTCAGGATTGATTTTCGAATTATAGCTATTTACGGCTGAGATCAATTGACCAGGATCAAAACAGGAACAGTTAAGCCTGGAAGATGATAAATGGTTTAAAAATAACGTGGAGCAACCACACTTTTTAGTGGAGATTAGTTTTAAAGATTACGAAGTCGCTACCTGGTTATTGCGAGTTTGGAAATAGTTAGTATTTTAACGGTTTAATATTAAACTCAGGCTGTTTTCTTCTTTGATTTTGTTTGTTTTCGGTGGGAGGCGACTGGCTGAACCGTGTTTGGCAGGTTGCCAAGCACCATTTTAGCAAACGTCTCGAGTGCCCCTTGCCGGGGGAAACTGTGACGATAGACCAATGAAATCTGCCGAGAGGCGTCACGCCAGTTGAGCGGTTGTGCAACCACGCCACTTCCACTGGTCCAGGAGCCCTGCATGGCAAGCGCCGGCACCAGGGTGATGCCGAAACCTGCGGCTACTAACTGGAGCAACGTTTCCAGACTGGCGGCTCTAAGATCTGCCATCTCCCCGGTCTGGCGCTCTTTCAGATGACAGACATCCATCGCCTGTTTTGCCAAACAGTGTCCTTCTGCTAGTAGAAGAAGATTCTCCTTGTCCAGGTCACGACGGGTGATTTTATCTTTATCATAGAAAGCATGCTCTCGTGGATAAGCGACCCAGAATGGCTCGTCAAACAGCGGCAGGCTCTCTAAATCCTGCTCTTCAATTGGAGTCGCCAACAAGGCAGCATCAATTTCATGATTACGTAATCGCTCAAGCAAAATATCGGTTAATTCTTCAGAGAGAATCAGTTTCATCTGAGGATGCTGTTGTTTAAGTGGCAGCAGGATCAGCGGCATCAGGTAAGGACTCAAAGTTGGAATGGCGCCGATCCTAAGCGGACCGGCCAGCGGATCCTGGTGGGCCTGAGCTAATTGCTTAATTGCATCGGCCTGTTCCATCATCTGACGAGCATGTTCCAGGATCACCTCCCCTACCGGGGTAATCTCCACCGAGCGATTCGTGCGTTCAAAAATCGCGACCCCAAGTTCTTCTTCGAGTTTTTTTATTTGCCCGCTCAAGGTCGGCTGACTGACAAAACAGCGCTCGGCCGCCTTGCCAAAGTGGTGGGTCTCCGCCACCGCGATCACATATTTGAGATCTCTTAAATTCATGTCTATCGGCCTGTTAGTGGATAATCCCAACAATAGGTTTTACCAATAAATAAATTATAAATAAACGAATTTATTAATCAATAATACCGGCCGATATTCTCAGAATTTTACCGTGAATACACAGTTGCAAAATGACCCGTCCCAACAATAATACATCCGCACAGGCGAGTCTGCTTCGATAAGTGTAAAGTCAGCGGAATAAATTTTTCGCTTTACTAGCCTGGCCGCTCCACATTTCATCATCAAGGTATCATCAAATCTGCGCATGCCAGTAAATAGAAATGAACACACGGATGCCTAACAGACATTGTTAATAATAAAACATCCATTTTATTTTTTACTATTATGCCTTTAAAAGTACTATACTATTTATAAACAACTAATCTAAATCAGATCACGCCGATGAAACTAATCATTTTATCCATTTTTTTATTTTGTTTCGTATCATCTTTCTCCTATGCCGCCAAGATCTATCGCTGGGTTGGGCCAGATGGAGAAGTTCACTACAGTAGTACACCCCCACCAGAGGTTGAGGCAAAATCAACCGGAATGGAGACGGAGAAAAATAAGCCCATGGAAGAAAAATCTGACTCTGAAAACACTGAATCACTTACAGATGAAGAACGTATTCGTCGGCTGGAAGAGAAGATAAAACAACTGGAAGAAGAAGGCGTCGCGTCTGAAAAAATAGAAAGGGAAGACCAGAAGGATGAAGATAGCAGGAAAGTATCAGAAGATGAAGTAGTCGCTGAAGAAGATAAACAGCCAGATTATAGTGTCCAGGGCCAGGTACGCATGCTCGAAGAGAAGAACCGTATTGAACGGATGAAGGTGCGCTGCAATGCAAAAGCACCACATGGTGCGGATTGCACTAATCCCGCAACCTATGAGCAGTACCAATAACCGCTAAATTCTCTTGCCACTAATGTTGGTTATCTGCAACTAATCCGCGATGAAGACTAAACATCATCACGATTAATATGAAGGCGAAAGGTAGGCCTGTGGCGATAGCCGCCGTCTGCAATGCCGTCAGGCCGCCAGCGATGAGTAAGGCCGCCGCCACCACACCTTCGGTCGTTGCCCAGAAGATCCGCTGTGGAACAGGTGGATTGGTTTTACCTCCGGCGGTAATCATATCGATAACCAGTGATCCTGAATCCGAGGAGGTCACAAAGAAGGTGACAATCACCATGATCGCCAGCAGGCTGACCAGCGTCGTCACAACACTGCTCACGTCTAACGCTACTGCGCCCGGTAACAGTTCAAGAAAAACAAACAGGGCCTGGGTAAAATCATCGTTGACTGCCGTCGTTAAATTGCCTTCGCTGAATAACTCAATATACATTGCACTATCGCCGAACACACTGAGCCAGAAAAAGGTAATCAGCGTCGGTACCAGCAGGACACCGGCAATAAATTCGCGGATGGTTCGGCCACGTGAGATCCGCGCAATAAACATCCCGACAAAGGGTGACCAGGCAATCCACCAGCCCCAGTAAAAGACAGTCCAGCCATTTTGCCAACTGCCACCGGTATAGGTTTCATTCCAGAATGAAAGATAGAAAAACCGATCCAGGTATTGACCAATATTCTCAACAAAGCCATTAAGGATAAACAGAGTAGGCCCAATCAGCAGTACAAACAAGACAAGCAAACCTGCTGCGAAAACGTTAAATTCAGACAGCCGCTTGATACCTTTATCAAGACCAGCAACCACAGAGACAGTTGCCAGAATCGTGATTCCTAAGATAATAATAATTTGCACTAGATTATCATTAGGAATCCCAAACAGATAATTTAAGCCTGCGTTGACCTGGCTGGCCCCGAGTCCTAACGAAGTAGCGACCCCAAATAAGGTAGCAACAGTGGCGAGGATATCGATCAGATGGCCCCAGAAGCCATTGATTCGGTCTCCCAGTAAGGGCTGAAATATGGCGCGGATGCTGAGTGGTAGTTTACGGTTGAAGGCAAAGTAGGCAAGTGCTAATCCAACCATGGTATAAATTGCCCAGGCATGCAAACCCCAGTGTAAAAATGTAGTCTGCATGGCATCTTCTGCGGCCTGCACTGAACCAGACTGTGCGCCATGTGGCGGTACTAACATATGATACATGGGTTCAGCCACGCTATAGAATAACAGGCCGATGCCCATACCGGCACTGAACAGCATGGCAAACCAACCGGCCCGGGTAAAATCTGGCCGGGCATCCTCGCCGCCCAGACGAACCCCGGCAAAACGGCTAAAAGCAAGATAAATCAGGAATGCGAGAATCAGATTAGTTGTAAGGACAAAGAACCAGCCAGTCTTATTGGCAATCCAGCTTTGCGTACCGGTTACAACATCGCTGATTTGTTCTAGAAAGATAAAACTGCTCAGTACAAATCCCAGGATGATTACACTGGAGATGATAAATACTGGCAGGTTTACATCAATGTAGACTTTATTATTTTTTTTATATATCCAGTTTGGCATTATTATTATTTGTTCCTGGAAACCAGCTGTTAAATTGTTACGCTATTTTTCGAAAACAAAGATTCCCCAGGCTAGATGACCATTGTTGCCGCCATCGATCCAATACTGTAGTCCTTTTTTCATACGATCAATATATTCCTGGCTGACGGAATTACGTAACAGATCGTCTTGCTTGGCCTGGGTCTCTCTCAAAACAGAACTATAATGATTGACCAGTTGATGGGTATTCTCATCAAAAGTAACTTCCGTGAAGCCCAATTTTTTCAGATTCTCACGATAGAACCCAGGTGAACCCAGTGATGAAAGATGAATACGATCCAGAATCGGCTGCAAAACACCTTCAGGACAATCATCTGCCTGCATCGGATCAGTAAAAATAAATTGACCACCCGGCTTCAAGACGCGCGCAACTTCTTGTAAAACCTGCTGGCGATGGCCGCTATGCAAGATAGCATCCTGCGACCAGACTACATCAAAACTGTTGTCCTCAGCTGGAATCGCTTCAAAACTTCCATCAACAACATCGATCTTGTCAGCAAGACCTTGCTCATTATTAAGCTGTCGATCCCGTTCATTCTCTTTCTCGCTCAAGTTCAGAGCGGTAACATGACAACCATAGGTTTTTGCCAGGTAGCGGGCCGCGCCACCATAGCCGGCGCCGATATCCAGAATTTTTGTCTCCGGAGAAAGATCGGCAAGCATCTTTGCCATGTGGCGAACAGTTCGATGACTGGCCTCCGTAATCGGCTCGTCATCTTCTTGATAGAGTCCGATATGTATGTCTTCACCACCCCAGATCGTGGCATAAAACTGATCAGCATCATCACTATTATAATACTCGCGTGCCGTATTGACGGCTTCAGAATAACTTTGACTCATTCAGTTCTTACTCCACGTAACAATCTTCACAATAGGCTTTCTCGGCAATATGCACGAAAAAGTCAGGGTCATTGGCCTTATAGGTTTCCTGGAAATCACCATAGGTGTTAATTGTCTGGAAACCGACTTCATGCATCAGGCGACGTGTGTAATTTCTGCGCAAGGGGAACATATTGAGATGATAATTTGAACCATCCGGAAAAGAATACTTAAACCGCGCCAGGCCATCATCTACATGTTCGGGTTCTGCTGAGACATCTTCGCCACAGTAATAATACTTATGTTTGCTTGAGAAACCTTCATCCAGGATCGAATCGTAATTACGTTGATCAAGCATGAGAACACCATCATGATTTAAGGTAGCATAGAATTCAGCGAGTGCTTTACGTCGATCATGCTCGGTAAACAGGTGGGTAAAGGAATTACCCAGACAAATCACCGCATCAAATTGCTCATGTACCGTCTTATTTAACCAGCGCCAGTCAGCCTGGACAGTTCGTAGAATATGACCACGTTTGTTGGCATTATCGAAAGCTTTGGCCAGCATCTCGGGACTACCGTCAGCACTAACTACATCAAAACCGGCTGAAAGCAATCTGACAGAATGGAAACCGGTACCAGTGGCAACATCCAGGACACGCTCAACACCGTAGGAGCGCAATTGTTCAATAAAGAACTCGCCTTCACTTTCCCAGCGGCGTTCCCAGTCGATTAGTTCATCCCATTTTTCGACAAAGTTTTCAATGTACTCGTCCTGATAGTGATTGGTATCACGTACTCGCGTTGGATCTTTTCCAAAAGATTGTTCAGTTGTATTTTGCATATTCCTACTTCTTTTTTTGCTAAATGAATTAGACCAGTTCTATCACTGGTTCTGAAAATAATTCTGGAAAGACAAGCATCGTGTTTAGCCTTCCCGCGCATTATTTATTTTTGCTAAATTGCCCTTTTGGCAATTGACGTTGGTTCTGATTACAGAACCAATATTTGACAGACAACAAATATGAATTTGTTAGCCTGGGACACCGCTATATATTTATAGACAGCCATGATTTCAGCCGGGTAAGAAAATCTATCTACCAACGGCGATCTTGTTATAAAACTGCGTTAATCAGGTAATTAAAGTCGGATATAAACTATCCGCATTAAGTAGCGGAGATCCTGACTTACGATGCTCAAACTACGCGAATTTACCCTTAATTTCAAGTCTTTAATCGATTTGTATTGAAAATGCAATAAAAACAGCACAACTTCGCCGAACTTGCAACTTTACAAAACACTAATTATTTAAGGCTAAGTCAGAATTTTCATGAATCAAGCATGCCAGCCCAGTTCTGAAGCCCGTTGTGCAGCCTGTTGCGGCACATCGGTTGCAACAAAGTGCTTATACAGAATTTGTACACCAATTAAGTGATTGATGACGGCATCCAGTTTGACCTGTGTAGCAGCAGGGGTATCTTCAGATTCATGTATTTCAAACAAAGCCCTGACATTATCCTTATCAAGGATGCCCGCTTTTTCAATTTCCTCATCAGACAGATATTTATCCGCTAGCGCCTTCATTGCTGCCCATTTTTTCGGGTCGGTATGTGCCGGTGGTGCCATAAAGGCAAATTTTTCACGTTCATATAATACTTTAGGTAAGACCCCTTTCATGGCTTCACGTAATACATATTTTTCCGTCTTGCCTTTAATCCGCATGGTTGGAGGTATACGCGCCGCAAATTCTGCTAAATGATGATCCAGAAACGGTGGTCTTGCCTCCATTGAATTAGCCATATCTACGCGGTCACCACCCCAGGTGAGGATTTGCCCTTCTAACATGGTTTTTATCCAGACATATTGAGCCTTATCTAACGGATGTCGTTCCGCCAGCATATCCACATCAAGTGCATCAGCGATGGCCTTACCCGGTTGGTAGCCATCAACCTCCTTACGCAAATCAGCATGCAATAATTCAGGGATATGTTCTGCAGTAGCCAGCCATGGCTGGAGGCAAGATGGGGTAAAGCCAACCAGCTCATTCAGTGCCTCATCACTGACTTCATCCTCAGCTAACATTGCGCCTTTAAATAGTTTATTGGCTTCGGCCAATAGTCCTTCCCACTCAGCACGTTCAGCGTCTGATAGCGTATCCATGCCATGCAAAACCATATCACGGCGGAAAGCCGGGTAACCACCAAACAATTCATCGGAACCCTCACCAGTGACGACCACTTTATAATTTGCCTTATTAACATGACGACTCATTAACAACTTGGCAACACCGAGAGTATTATAAATGGTACGCTCTGTATGCCAGAGTGTTTCTTCGAAATTGTCATACAGGTGATCTGCCTTTAATAACATCACATCCTGGTCAGCACCCACTGACTCGGCCATCTCACGAGCAATCGGTGTCTCATCATAATCACTATCGTCAAAGCCAATGGTAAAGGCCTTGACCGGCGACTGCTGGCTGGCCGCCGCCATGCCCAGAGTTGAACAGGAATCAATGCCGCCAGACAGATAACATGCGACCGGCACATCTGCCTCAAGTCTAAGCTGCACGGCATCCAGGAGATGTTTTTTTACACCGTCAATATAGTAATCCTCGTCATCGCGATCTTCCTTCTCTCGCTCGGCCATGGTTGGGAAATCCATATCCCAGTACTTAAAGTCTTTAATCGTAAACTTGCCGTGCTTACGTTCAATAATTAAGGCATGGCCAGGCTTGATCTGCTGTATTCCATCAAAGGCGGTGGTGCCAGGTACCATCGTTTGCATCAGCTGGTGGTAAACCCCTTTGGCGTTAAAGTGTCGAGGCACATCCGGATGAGCAAAGAGTACTTTTAACTCAGAACCAAAAACAATTTGACCATTGGTCTCACACCAATACAGTGGCTTAATACCAAAACGATCACGAACCAGCATGAGACGATCATGTTGTTTATCGTATAGACCAAATGCAAATTCACCACGTAAATGAGTCAGCATATCTTCCAACCCGAGACGAGGGTAAAGATGCAGAACCATTTCTGAATCGCTTTTTGTAGCAAAGCGATCGCCGCCTAAAGTTGCCTCTGCACGAATACGCTTGTAGTCATAAAATTCACCATTATGTGCCAACAGCAGATTACCATCGTCAGAGACAAAGGGCTGTCGGGCACGCTCCTCATTCAGGTCAATGATAGAGAGGCGGGCATGGCTAAAACCCACGCCACAATCGGGCATAACCTTGTAACCAAACCCATCAGGACCTCGATGATGTTGAATTGCTGCCATGTTTACCAGCAGCTGAGGATCGATAGACTTATCTTTTTGACTTTGAAATATTCCTGCAATACCACACATAGTGATTAATTTACCTTACCTTATTTTAAAAATGATTAAAAACGCATGAGGGTACTGAGTAACGCCATGCGCATATAGACCGCGCCTCGAGCCTGGGCGAAATACCAATTGTGCTCAGTGTTATCCAACTCTGTCGACAATTCATCACCACGGGCAAGCGGGTGTAAAATGATCGAGCCTTTCTTTAACGGTGAAGACTTATCGAGAATATACTCACTACCATGTTCTTCATAGCTGTCACCTACCCAGGCAATAGCATTGATATAGACAATGTCTGAGTCAGGCAAGACATCATCAAGATCATTCGTTAGACGAAGTTTAAGCCCGGCATCTTTCAGCTCCTCTTGCTGTCCTTCAGAGAATGGATCCTTCATGTTACAGACCAGGATGGCTTCATTAATTGCATCCGAAAACATGGCGAGGAAATAGAGTAAACTACGAACCGTACGCATTCTTCCTGGTATACCAATGATACACACCGTAATCTTTTTATCTTTGGGGACTTCACCAGCAAGCAGATCAGGGCGCCACTTAAACAGGGCATACAGATCTGCTAACGCCTGCGTTGGATGTTCATCAATACCATTTCCCGCATTGACAATCGGGATGCGTAATGTGTCCACCATTTCATAAATGGCCTCTGCATTTGAATCACGTAATACAACGAGATCGCCATAATGGTTCATCATCTCGGCGACATCCTGATATGACTCACCCTTGGCAATACCTGTAGTGGAAGGATCGGTGATCGAGATAATATCACCACCCAGTCGTTGCCATACACTCTCAAACGATAAGCGGGTCCGAGTACTCGGCTCATAAAACGCACTGATCAGAATCTTACCGGTCAGAGGGAACTGACCCATATGCTGTTGGGTCTCGAATTTGGCCGCCAAACGACATAACTGTGTAACCTGTTCACGATCAAACTGCTTGGCAGTTATGATTGATCGATATGCCAGGTCAGCAAGAATCGCTGGATCCTCGTGGGTCGCCCCCATGAGTTCCAGGGGCATCTCGATCCCTTCCGCCCAGTTCTCTGGTTCAATGCGCTCTTTAATCTTTGACAAAAATTGTTCTTTTACCATATTTCTTTACTCTTCCAGTCTTTTACCCACAGGAGTAAAAGTATGATGGGTGTGACGACCGTCATCGCAACGGCAATTAATACAATGACAGAGAGAAAACCGACAGAGGCAATCATTTTATCTGCTCCTGATTAAGCTGTTTCCAGTTGAATTCTTGTTGTGCTACCGCGATACTGATAAACGTCACCAGCATTGATACGACGGCGGAGACCAGCGCAGCAACGTAAAAACCAATTAAAAAGTAAGCCATCAACCCCGTCGCAGTTCCCAACGCCATTGCAAGGAATGCGCCATCAGCATTAGCC
>JASFLV010000072.1:0-10298 GCA_050117915.1 Thioalkalispiraceae bacterium
CTTGGTTAATATTCTTGTCCCACCACTGACCAATACTTGATGCCAGCTCAGTATTAAATATCATCACACCCATTTCAGTATTTAACTTAGATGAACGTGGGTCCAGATTAAACGAACCTATAAACAGGTTTTGCCTGTCAAAAACGTATACTTTTGAGTGCAAACTGGATCGTGATGAACCACTGAAGGATCGCTTTTCCTTTTGAGTGTGGCTAAATTGGCTACGTGCAGTGGTTTTTATTTCATACAGGTCCACACCGTATTCTAGCAAAGGAATTCGGTAGCGTGCATAACCAGAATAGACTATTGGCACATCGGTTGAGGCTAAAGAGTTAGTCAGCGCCTTCACTGATACGCCACGCTCTGTCAGCGACCTGATATATTTCATGCCTTTTCTTCCAGGAATAAAATAAGCAGAAATAAGTATGACTTCATCACTTGAAGAATCAATATACGGTGTAAGCTGCGGTAGTAAGTATTCAGAATGATTATCATCTTCTGGCCTGATTTTGTCAGGAGGATCATAGAATAGCCTGGCTTCATCCCAATATAACTTCAGGGTTTTATTTTTCAGCCTGCTTATAAATTCAGATTTTTTAACTGCTTGTATATAGGGTGTTTTATAGGACTCTAAAAAGAAGGCTTCGAGTTTGCGCTTAAGTACGTCTGCTGGTATCTGCTCCTCATAAATTGACAGGCTATTAATCGGGTATGCATATTTGTGGTTCCAGTATTCGTCAAACTGATTTGAGACATCACTAACCACATTACCAATCGTCATTATGTCAAAATCATGAAAATCCATCGCAGGATCAGCTTCAAAGTATTCATCACCAATATTTCTTCCACCTACAATCGTAACCTGATTATCGATGGTAAATGATTTATTATGCATGCGCCGGTTCACTCGAAAAAAATCTGTTATCAGATCAAAAAACCTTGCTGTACGATTTGGGAAAGGATTGAACACTCTGACTTCGATATTTTTATGAGCATTTAATGACAATAATACTCCATCTTTCTGACTCGTATTAATATCATCCAGAAGGACTCGTACACGTACTCCACGCTCAGCTGCCTTTAATAACGCATAGGCTAGTAACTTCCCTGTCGTATCGTTATGCCAGATATAGTATTGAACATCGATACTACGATCAGCATTCTTTGCCAGGAGGTAGCGCGCGGTAAAAGCGTCAATCCCACTGGCCAGAGGCAATATCCCGGAAATGTTATTTTGCTGTTTATTTAAAGAAGCCGCGATTTTCCCCAGGCGAGTTGTCTGGGTATCCAGATAAGAAAAGGAGGTATTTTTATTGATATCTGCAGGTAAGATCGAACAACCTGATATCAATAAAGAATATAAGATGAGATAAAGCAGACTATAGCGCGACTGACTCATACTTAAATATAAAAGCAAATTCTACGACAATAGTCCAGCTCAACAGGGTGGATATTAGTGGCGTGTTTCAGAAGGTGAGCTTGATACAGTGTCGGTAAACAAGCCCCCTACATCCACACTATCAAACTCATACTTCTGATTACAGAACTCACAGGCGACTTCGACCTTGCCTTTTTCCTCGATGATCACATTGAGTTCATCGATACCGAAGCTTCGCAGCATATTAGCGACCCGTTCCCGTGAACAGGAACAGCGGAAGCAAACCGGCTGTGGCTCAAAGAGCCTGACTGATTCTTCATGAAAAAGACGATATAAAAGATTAAGCCCTTCAACTTCAAGCAATTCTTCTTTCGTCACCGTGCTTGAGAGCTTTACCACCCGATTCCAGGCATCGGGGTCTTGAATATCTCTAGTTTGCCGCCGACTGTCCTTGGGCAATTTCTGTAGCAATAAACCTGCAGCCCGTTGATCATTCGCCGCCAGCCACAGATAGGTGTCCAGTTGTTCTGATTGTTGCAGGTAATTCATCAGGGCATCGGAAATTGTCTTGCCTTTCAACTCAACAATACTTTGATAACGCTCCTGATTGTTAGCTGGTTCAAGGGTGATGGTTAACTGCCCATTACCCGCCAGGCTCAGCAAATCACCCTGTTCCGGCAAATCCTGCCAGTGGGCCAGGCCACGCAACTCACGGGCATTACTACACTCAACGACCATCAACGAAATCGGTCCTTTACCCTGTAACTGAATAACTAAACGACCATTGAGTTTCAGTGTGGCTGCTAGCAACATCGCCGCCGCCATCATTTCGCCCAGGATATCGCGAACCAAAGGCGGATAATCATGTTTGTCCAGAATCGCCTGCCAGGTAGCATCAAGATGTACAATCTCACCACGCACGGGTGTATTGTCAAACAAGAAGCGTTGCAGGGTATCATTATCACTTATCATCTTTTAAGAATACCGTATATTGAATCTCAGTAAGGGAATGAAAACACCAGGCGCCAGGCGCGAAAACCAGAACTGGTAAGATAAGCCAGACCAATCCGTTCCAGTTCCATGCCGAGTAGATTGATATTACCTTTTGTGCTGACTGTTATGCCAAGTTCGTACTGTTCATTTAACTCAAGCGTTGTTTGATCGGATTGGACAAATTCCAGGCTGGAGAATAGATAAACCGCGGCATAACCTCCAAGATAAATGTTCTTGTCATCGATACGCCAGTCTGTTGCATGATTGATATCCAGTGCTACCTCTAGTGCAGCAAAGCCAAGAGCTGTTTTCGACTCCCGCGTATTACCTGCATAGTAAAGCGCACTGCCCAAAGACATGCGCCACTCATCATCACGAATACGGTAGAGGCTGCGAACGCCTCCAGAATAAATCCAGGCTTCCTCGCCACCGGCAAACTCTTTGCCATAACCAATGTTTGCGAAGGGCTTGATTGACCAGTTCTCTGATAATGCAATGTTATAATAAAACCCGGGAAGAAAAATCAACGTTGCAACATCAGTGGGAATTTCCAGGTCGACAATACTTTCTGTATTATAGTCATAAAAGCCGATGGTCACTGGCAAGCTATAAACAACCTCATACTTATCTTGTGTTGCCTCTCGCCAGGTATCTTCACTGGGTAGCGTGATGACAAACACATCCCGCTCGCCAATTCGATAGGCACCTGTGCCAAATACAGCTGAATAATACCAATCAAACAGATTTTGCCGGTCCGCTGCAAGACATGAACCTGAGACGGACGAGCCAACTATCATAAGCGCTATCAACCAGTAAAACATACATTTACGTTTACCGGGATCGCCGTTATTTCTTTGCTTTGAAAAAACTGACATGGCTAACTATTTTTACAGGCGATTGTGCCAATGGACACCATGGCCCGATGCCGTTAGTACACAGAACTTACTTAAGTTTTTCCGCCAGCAGCTTGTTTACCTGTGCCGGATCTGCCTTACCCTTAGAGGCCTTCATCACCTGACCAACGAAAAAGCCCAAAACTTTACCTTTACCGGCCTTGAACTGCTCCACCTGTTCTGGATTGGCGGCAATCACTTCATCGATGATCTTTTCCACTTCGCCAGCATCGGCTGGTTTGAGGCCACGCTTTTCAATGATCGTATCGGCATCCCCTTCACCATTCCACATAGCATCGAATACTTCTTTGGCCATCTTGGAGGTAATTGCATTCTCAGCCAGCCGTTTAATCATCCCGGCTAACATCTCGGCCGTGATCGGTGACTGGCTGATGTCTTTGTCATCTTTATTCAGACGCCCGGATAGATCACTGATGATCCAGTTGGCGGCAAGTTTTGCCTGCCCTGACTTCTCAGCAACTTCTTCAAAATAATTCGCGAGGTCTTTGTCTGAGGTTAAGATCGCTGCATCGTAATTACTGAGGCCCATATCTTTTTCAAAGCGGGCCTGTTTAACTGCCGGTAACTCGGGCAACTGCTGTTTGACGGAATTGATATCGTCTTCGGTAACCTCGACAGGCAATAAATCAGGATCAGGGAAATAACGATAATCCATCGCTTCTTCCTTGGACCGCATGGAACGGGTTTCATCTTTATCGGCGTCATACAGGCGGGTTTCCTGTACAACTTCGCCACCAGATTCAATGATATCGATCTGGCGTTCCACCTCGAAGTTAATCGCCTTTTCTACAAACTTGAATGAGTTGATATTTTTAAGTTCAGCCCGGGTGCCGAATTCGGGATCGCCTTTTATGCGCACCGAGACATTGGCGTCACATCGGAAAGACCCTTCCTGCATATTGCCGTCACTGATCTCGAGATAACGCACCAGCGAATGAATCTTTTTCATGTAGGCCACTGCCTCTTTGGCAGAACGCAGATCCGGTTCCGAGACGATCTCCAGTAATGGTGTCCCAGCCCGGTTCAGATCGATCCCGGTCATACCATGGAAGTCTTCATGCAGGGATTTACCGGCATCTTCTTCCAGGTGTGCACGCGTGATGCCGATGGTTTTCGTCTTACCATCTTCCAGCTCGATATCAATCGAACCTTTACCCACGATCGGAATTTCATATTGACTAATCTGATAGCCTTTTGGTAAGTCCGGATAGAAATAATTCTTGCGGGCAAAGATGGAATGGCGTGCTACCTCGGCACCAATAGCCAGACCAAACTTGATCGCCATGATCACGACCTCTTTATTCAACACCGGCAACACACCCGGTAAGCCTAAATCAACTGCACAGGCCTGGGTATTAGGCACGGCACCATAGGCCGTCGAGGCACCTGAGAAGATTTTACTTTTTGTGGCCAGTTGGGTATGAATTTCCAGGCCGATAACTGTTTCCCATTCCATAATACTTACCTTACTAATTTTGGTAACCACGGGGTACACGGGAGTTCACGAGAAAATCATAATTTATCTCATTTCCAGTGTTCCCGGTATTCCACACTGTATTTGATTCCATATTACTTACATCACTAAATTTTATTACCACGGGGGAAACACGGGAACCACTGGGGAATTAAATTTTTTTATCTTCCCAGTGTGCCCCGTGGGGTTATGTTCATTTTTTCCGATCTTTTCCCGATACTCCACATTGCTTAAGCAATTATTTAAAAGCCTCTGGCACTTGAGTATGCCAATCTGTGTTCTGTTGATATTGATGCGCAATATTTAATAAACGCGATTCATCAAAGTAATTACCGATTATTTGTAGTCCCACTGGCATGTCGTGGGCGAAACCAGCAGGCACCGACATTCCCGGCAAACCAGCAAGATTGGTGGCTATCGTATATATATCAGACAAATACATGGCAATCGGGTCGTCACTACGCTCACCCTTGGTAAAGGCAACATTGGGAGAGGTCGGACCCATAATCACATCCACTTTCTCAAAGGCCTGTTTGAAATCATCACTGATCAAGCGACGCACCTTCTGTGCCTTTAAATAATAGGCATCGTAATAACCGGCGGATAAAGCATAGGTACCGATCATAATGCGCCGCTTGACTTCCGGGCCAAAGCCTTCACCGCGGGAACGTTTATACAAATCTTCCAGATCTTTCGGATTCTCACAACGATAACCAAAACGTACTCCATCGAACCGCGATAGATTAGACGAACACTCGGCCGGGGCAACTACATAATAGGCAGGAACGGATAAGTCACTGTTGGGCAATTCAATGTCGATGACTTCGGCGCCCAGTTTTTTATACTGCTCAATCGCACCATGAATCACATCCGCTACACCACTATCCAGACCTTCACCAAAGTATTCCTTCGGTAACCCAATCTTTAAACCTTTCAAATCGTTACCAAGTGCTGCTGTATAATCCGGCACCTCTCTCTCAACGCTGGTTGAGTCTTTAGGATCAAAGCCTGCCATCGAATTTAATAATATCGCCGCATCTTCTGCAGTCTGGGTTATTGGACCCGCCTGATCGAGACTGGAAGCAAAGGCAATCATCCCATAGCGCGAGACACGGCCATAGGTTGGCTTTAAACCGGTTATGCCACATAGCGATGCGGGTTGACGAATCGAACCACCGGTATCCGTGCCGGTCGATGCCGGTGTGATTCGCGCGGCAACAGAGGCGGCTGAACCACCGGATGAACCACCGGGGACACAATCTGTATTCCATGGATTATTCACCGGGCCATAAAAACTCGTTTCATTGGATGAACCCATGGCAAATTCATCCATGTTGAGTTTACCGAGCATCACCGTCCCCGCCGCATTCAGTTTTTCTACTACGGTTGCATCATAAGGCGAGATAAAGTTGTCCAGCATCTTTGATCCGCAACTGGTTTTGACCCCTTCGGTACAAAAGATATCTTTTTGTGCGATGGGAATGCCGGTTAAGGGGCCAGCCCCACCTTTCGCAATTAATTCATCCGCCTGTTTAGCCTGGGCCAGCGCCTGATCTTTTGTCAGCGTTATAAAACTGTTCAGTTGACTATCCAACTTTTCTATACGATCCAGAAAATGCTGGGTCAATTCCACGCTACTGACACTTTTAGATGTTAATTCGTCAGACAGCTCTCTTAAACTTTTTGTATGTAAACTCATTGTCGTCAAACTACTTTATTAAATTTGTTATTCGATCACTTTTGGGACGAGGTATAAACCCTTTTCCACCTTGGGCGCATGTTCCTGGAAGTGCTCCCGCTGATTTTCTTCGGTAACTTCATCAGGCCGTAAGCGTTGCACCGCATCTAACGGGTGTGCCATCGGCGTGACATTCTGAGTATCCACCGCATCCATTTGTTCAACCAGCTTCAGTATATTGGAGAGATTTTTCGCGTACTCGGGGATGTCCGCTTCATCAATCTGAAGGCGAGCCAGGTTGGCTATCTTTATTACATCATCGCTATCTAGTGACATGTCGTCCTCGTTCTATTTCATTCTATTTTCGGTGGATGTCGCTCCGATCCCGCCCTGGAGCCTAAATGTGAACCACCGTACAAAAATCCACGTATTTTCAATGTCCTGCTTGCCCAACGCCCGCGGGTTGATTAAAGTAGGCCATTATTACTATTTATTACACTATTATAAGTAGTACTGGCTTTAACCTAATCAGAAAGTAGATATTCATATGTTCGAAAGTTTCAGGGGAATGTTCTCCAACGATGTGTCCATTGATCTGGGCACCGCCAACACCCTCATCTACGTCCGCGGAAAGGGGATTGTACTAGATGAACCGTCTGTCGTCGCTATCCGTCAGGAACGTGGACCCGGTGGCCCCAAATCCATCGCGGCAGTCGGTACCGATGCCAAACGCATGCTGGGCCGAACGCCAGGCAATATTGTCGCCATCCGCCCCATGAAAGACGGCGTAATTGCCGATTTTACCGTCACCGAAAAGATGCTCCAGCATTTTATCCGCAAGGTGCATGAGGCGCGATTTTTCCGCCCTAGCCCACGGGTCCTGATCTGTGTCCCCTGTGGCTCCACCCAGGTGGAACGCCGCGCGATCCGTGAATCGGCAGCCGGTGCCGGTGCCCGTGAGGTGTTTTTGATTGAAGAGCCCATGGCGGCGGCCATCGGGGCCGGGATGCCGATTTCTGAGGCCAGCGGTTCCATGGTCCTGGATATCGGTGGGGGTACCACCGAAGTTGCGGTGATTTCACTCAGTGGCATTGTTTATTCTGCATCAGTACGGATTGGCGGAGACCGCTTTGATGAGGCGATTATCAATTATGTTCGTCGTAACTATGGTTCCCTGATTGGCGAATCCACAGCAGAGCGAATTAAACAGGAAATTGGCTCGGCCTATCCTGGCAACGAGGTGCGTGAAATGGAAGTCCGTGGTCGCAACCTGGCCGAAGGTGTACCGCGTAGCTTTACCCTGAATAGCAACGAAATTCTCGAAGCCCTGCAAGAACCCTTATCGGGTATCGTCAGTGCGGTGAAGACCGCTCTGGAACAGACACCACCAGAATTGGCAGCGGACATTGCCGAGCGTGGTATGGTCCTGACCGGTGGCGGTGCACTGTTACGTGATCTGGATCGCTTGCTGATGGAGGAAACCGGTTTGCCGGTGATCATCGCTGAAGAACCTCTCACCTGTGTGGCCCGGGGTGGTGGACGTGCACTTGAAATGATAGATGAATATGGCGGCGATTTATTTACTGTTGAATAAACTGAGCATTGTATCTGCTTCCGGAAAAATCTATTTGAGCCCAGTGACCAGCCTGGGGACTTCAATTAAGGAGAGCTGCCGTTAAACTCCTTTTTCAACAAGGTCCATCATTAGGCATACGCCTTATCGTCCTTTGTCTGCTCTCGGTGATCCTGATGGTCCTGGATCACCGCTTTCAGGCGATCGACACCTTCCGCTCTGCACTTTCCATTGTTGTTGATCCGATCCGTTATGTCGTGAACCTGCCCTCCGACATGGTCGACTGGGCATCAGACTCATTTGTCTCACATTCCACCCTGGAAGAAGAAAACCAGACCCTGAAAACGCAAAACCAGTTGCTCAAAGCCAAACTTCAGAAATATGCATCATTGAAAGCGGAAAACGCAAACTTACGGGCGCTACTGAAATCATCGGAAAAGCACGATGCCAAACTGGAACAGGTGCTGGTCACCGAAATCCTCTCGATTGATCTCGATCCATTTCGGCGCAAGATCGTTATCAATAAAGGTAACAGCCATGGTATTTACATCGGTCAGCCAATCATTGGGGCCCAGGGGGTCATTGGTAAAGTCGTGCATGTTGGTCCACTTTCCAGTACTGCCCTGCTGATCACCGACGCCAGCCACTCCATCCCGGTACAGGTCAACCGCAACGGGGTACGCGCGATCGCTGTGGGGATACCCAAAAACAATCAACTCGAACTCATTCACCAACCTAATAATACCGATATCATGGTCAATGATTTGCTTGTCACTTCTGGTCTGGGTTGTGTGTTTCCCGATGGCTACCCGGTAGGGCGTGTCGTGGATATAACCACCAACCCCAGCCTGCCCTTCGCTAAAATCATCGTTCAACCAACGGCGCAACTGGACCGTGATCGTGAGGCCCTGTTGGTCTGGCCCACCTTTGGTGGCAATCAACAAAGTGACTGCAAAGGTCCTGAGGAAGTCGAGAAATGAGCATTGTTCAACGACATGGTACCGGTATCATTATCCTGAGCTTTATCATTGCCTTGATGCTGGCAGTGATGCCACTCCCCATCTGGGCTGAAGAAATCAGGCCGCACTGGGTACTACTGGTGCTTATCTACTGGTCCATGGCCTTACCGCAACGGGTGAGCGTCGGGAGTGGCTGGGTAATGGGGCTACTTATGGACGTCGCCAATAACGCGGTACTTGGGCAACATGCACTGGCTCTGGCACTCATCGCCTTTCTCACCTCACACTTGCATCAACGCCTGCGAGTCTTTCCACAATCACAACAAGCCATTGTGGTATTTGTTTTTTGTGTCATTTACAACCTGATCGTATTGTGGATCAAGGGAATTACTGGATCCGCCCCCAGCCTCTGGTTAATTGTCATTCCAAGTTTTACCACGGCCCTCGTCTGGCCGTTGATCTTTATGGTTCTTCGGCATGCACGCCGTATTTATCGCGTAACATAAGAATATGGTTCAACGTGCTTCTGTCACCATCAAAGATCATTTCCGTGAAACACATATGTTTCAGCAGCGCTTGTTGGTCACAGCGATTATTACCCTCATCCTGTTGTTTGTATTAATCGCACGGCTGTTTTTTCTGCAGGTTATTAACCACGAGCACTATACGACCCTATCAGAAGAAAACCGGCTGAATATTCTACCGGTCGCACCGATTCGCGGCTTAATCTATGACCGCAATGGTGTTCTGCTGGCCCAGAACCTGCCGAGTTTTACCCTGCAAATCGTTCCAGAACATACCAATGATCTAGAACATACACTTCGCGAAACACGAAAACTGATTACTATTTCAGACCTTGAAATCGAAAAATTCAAAAGCTTGCTAAAAGAAAAGCGCCGTTTCGAGGGTATACCACTACGTTACCGGTTAAACGATGTGGAACGGGCCAAAATCGCGGTAAACCAGGATCGATTACCGGGAGTCCGGATCAAGGCGCAACTGACGCGTGATTATCCGCAAGGCAAGCTTGCCTCGCACGCCATTGGCTATGTTGGACGAATCAATGAACAGGAGCTTAGTCGCTTAAATGCTAGCCGTTATAGTGCCACACAATATATCGGTAAAGTCGGTGTTGAACGCTCGTATGAAGACATACTCCATGGCGAAGTGGGGACCATGCGTGTTGAGACCAATTCCAAAGGTCGGATTATGAATAGTGAGACCGAGCTCAATCCGCAACCCGGAAAAGATCTCTACATGACGCTCGACATTCGTGTACAGGATATCGCCGAAAAGGCCTTCGTCGAAGATAACGGTGCCCTGGTTGCA
>JASFLV010000073.1:0-10167 GCA_050117915.1 Thioalkalispiraceae bacterium
TTGAAGACCGGCATGGATGGAGATGCGAGCGGGGCAAGCCTTTAACTGGCCAGGGAATTCAGATTTTCGAGCGATTCCTGGGCTATTTCGCGTACTTCGTCGTGTTCATCTTCAAGACAGCGACTGAGAATTTGTTTACTCCTGGCAGAATCAATAAAGCCTAGATAGTGACAGGCATCACTACGGATACGATGATCCCGATTACGCGTCAGTGCTTCCAGTTGCGGTAAGAGCTTTTCTAATTGAGGTGTGCCGGCTAATCCTTCGAGTACAGCGCCAAAGCCAATTCGTGCCTGCAAAGGTGTATCCAGATCCGCGACGATTTGTATGGCAATTTCCAGCCAGTCGGGATGTAGCCTGAATAAGGATTCGACTTCGCCTAACTTGCCTTGTTTAAATTTATCAATTAGATAAGTCAGGATACCTTCATTGGTATCCGCGTTTTCCGCCCAATAGGCCAGTTCACTGGCATTATGTAGACCCTGGAATTCCAGATCACCGATCCTGAACCAGGGAACAGATCGTACCCGATACTGTTGTGCCTGTTCCGGGTTCTCGGCAATATCGAAAATATCAAGACTGGCCAGTTTACCTGACTCTTCTAATTGTCTCAGGATCTTTTTTACACTGGGGCAATGTGGACATTGTTTTGCCGTGAACAGTATTGCCCGATTTGTTGCAGTGCTATTACTCATCAGTAATAAAGGAAAGGGCGATGCCGTCATTATCGATACGAACAACCCGCGCCTTGACCAACGGTGGTTCACTCTCACCTAATGGTTGTTTGATTCTCAGCTCTACGATACTTCCTTCTGTCGGTAAGGAAGCTTCTTCTGCTGTCAGGAAGACACCACTATTGCTTAAGTCACGTGTCTCAAGCGAAAGTTCCTGTTCCTGGCTTTTGAGCTCAACTTCGAGTTTGATCCCCAATCTGCTGTCTTTACGTTTATCTTCCATCGCTCTTCTTTTTGATTGTTGTCATGCTTCTATGTCTGGAATCAATTTGCTTTCCAGTCTCATAATCATATCTTTTAAACTGAGTTTGCGCTTTTTTAATCGCCGGATTTGTAATTGATCCACCATCGGATCATCAGAGAGTCGATGAATAATTTCATCCATATCGCGGTGTTCTACCCGTAACTCTTCGAGGCGCTGCTGGATTGCCTCGATATCATCTTCATCTATTTCTTCTGACATTTTCTGACTCAGTAATCCTTACCAAATGATAAGGCAGTTTTAACAATTGATAACATTTTTTCCCAGCTATAGCCCTATAAAGATAGATGAGAATAGCTTGAGCTGCAAATTAACCGATACTCCGTACACATGGCTGGATCACCGAATTTTTAACAGAATAGCTTGGACAATGCCCGCTAGGCTGAAGACTTCGGCAGTAATTTTGAAATTGCACTATTAAGTTGCTGGATGATTTTAATGTTACCACCCCGATCTGGATGGTGCTGCATGACCAGTTCCCGGTATTTTCTGCGGATGATATTGTCATTGACCGGATCAGTCAGACCCAGCAACCGTAAAGCATCCGCGCGGGCGTCATGGCGGGCGAGTGCCAGCCAGAATTTACCCAGTAACTCATCCACCTCATTTGCACCGGTATTTTCAAAGTTGGAAAAATCCAGATAGTAATCCCTGACCGAGTCAGGCGTGGTGAGTGCGCTTGAATGTAGTTTGTTAGTATGATTTATCGCCGGCAGTAACCTAATCTCGAGAGCCGAGATGACTAGCTGTCCAGTACCATTAGCCTGGTATTGTTGCTCGAGCACATAGAGGCAGTGGAATAATAGAAAATGACGCTGAAACAGATTCAGGCTATATGTCGCCTCTGCCTTTTCCGCGAAAAATGGATGACGTGTTGCCAATTCGCTGAGGAAATCATACTCGCTAATGGCTTTCTGGTGGTTTTGCAGAACTTGTTCTACTAGAGGAATGACAGATTTCGGGTCAGGCCAGTCACAGGGCATAGATGCTACTAATCGTTATTATTATTCGAATCGGATTCGGCTTTTGAACGTTGCAGATTGTCGATGGAGACCACTACAGATTTTGGCTTTTGATCGGGAAAGCGAGGGCGCATGTCAGCGGAAAGTCCTGCCGCTTCAAGCAGTTCTCTTTCTCGAGCCGCGATCAGGCTGAGGCACTCCCGTATGCCAACAATGGTATTATCGGTTAGCGGGTGCTTGAGACCTGGCTTGACATGGGTATCTCGGGCAACATCTGTCAGCACCCGTTTCACCATTTTCAGGATTTGCTCTTCTTTGCTCATTTCTCTTTCAGACATGCTTTACTCCAACTTCGTCGAGATTTACCTGTGGCTTCAACCAGAAAGCACAGATTACTTGTCTCCATTGTACCTGAGGCAGGCCCAGCCATGCTAAACTTTTGCTTTAAAATAAAGTAGCTAAATCCCCTGGTATCCATAGAGAATAGTATGTCTGAGCATTTTCGACAGCTGGTCCTGAGCCCTGAACCGGCAGATTTCACCATGAACATATCGGATTTACTGGAAATTCTGGGCCAGACGGGTTTGATAGGTGAGCCGATCACATCCTGTGCGGATAAACGTTTTTATGTTGGACCGCACTTTTTACAACATATCAGTTTTATGGGCTGTGCGCCTGCTATCGAGTTTAAGCCGAGCGACAGGGGTGCCGAAGATGAACAGGAACTGGCATGGCACAGTTTTAGTTTTGTCTATGTCGCCGATATTTTTGCGCATCCTGTCTGGTACGCTGATCTTTTACTGGCAAAACCTGTTTGTCCCGCATGTGGTAAACGTATTGCCAGTCCAGCGGATACTATTGAAGCGGACAATAGCACCCTGAGATGCCCACATTGCCAAGTACAGGCACCGGTTTGTGAATTTAACTGGAAGGAATTTGGTGGTTGTGCGCAGGTCATGCTAAGTGTTGTGAATGTCTACCCAAAAGAGGCTATTCCCTCCAGCAATCTGTTAAACAAATTAGCAAAACTAAGTGATGTCGAATGGCGCTATTTTTATATCAATGGCTCATTACCAACATCGGGTTGATAAAGCGAAACAATTGCTAGCTTGACAGTCAAGTCTGCAATCAGGCAGACTTAAACACATGAAGCTTAAATTCAAATCAGCACCGGCCGCACTCTGCATTCGATGGATGCATGTGTGGTACTGTGCGCCTGATTGAATTTAAGCATTCTTAGTTAAAGAATATTCAAACGGGTCGCAGTGTAAAAACATTGCGACCCGTTTTCTTTTTGGGGCAATCAAATTAAATAACATGGAGCAAAAACATGCCAGCAACTAGAGGGCCGGGTACGTTAAGATTATTTATCGGGTTTCTTGCCGTCATCTTGATCTGGTCAACGACCCCTCTGGCTATCAAATGGAGTGGGGAAGGGCCGGGTTTTATCTTCGGCGTGTCTGCGCGGATGGTGATTGGTATGCTGATGCTAATTGGTCTGGCGATAATTAAACGGGTACCCATTCCATTTCATCGCCAGGCGTTCCTGACCTACCTAGCTGCTGGCTTTGGGATCTATGGTGCGATGTTATCTGTCTACTGGGGTGCACAGTATATTCAATCAGGTTTTATTTCTGTGTTATTCGGGTTAACGCCAATCCTCACTGGAATATTAGCTTATTTCATTCTCAACGAAAGAGGCCTGACCTTGCTTAAGCTGCTGGGTGTCATTTTTGCCATCACAGGACTAGGTGTCATTTTCAGTCAGAGCATCGATTTTGGTCATGCTGCGGGTTACGGTATTATCGGGGTATTAACCGCGGTAGTGCTGCATTCCCTCAGTGCAGTATTTGTTAAGCGCCTGCACGGTGATCTTTCATCGCTAACTGTCACGACGGGCGGAATGCTCCTTGCTACGCCTAGTTACATCATGACCTGGCTGCTACTCGATGGTGAAATCCCGAAAATGGTTCCTCTGCACGCTTTATGGTCGATCATTTACCTTGGCGTGATCGCGACCGCAATCGGCTTTAATCTGTACTTTTATATACTGAAGCATCTACAGGCAAGCCAGGTCGCATTATTGACACTGGTGACACCAGTGATTGCGCTCTGGATCGGACAGTTATTCAATAATGAACACATCGGTTTCCACGCCTGGTTCGGGAGTGCGATGATTTTGCTGGGAATGGCTGTTTATCAGTGGTCACATTTGTTGCCGAGCGTCTGGTTAAAGGGCCGGAAATAGGGTATAAATTATGTGTATTCTGACCAGATGGGCACATGATTTTTAGACGCATAGTTATTTCCAGCCTGCTGGTATGCCTGACGCATCTGTTAAGCGCATGCCAACAGGAGCCCTCACTACTTGATGAAATCAGGAAAAAGGGAGAGCTGATTGTGGTAACCCGCAATGCGCCGACCACTTTCTATGAACTCCATGACGAAAAAACAGGCTTTGAATATGAAATGGCCAGCGCGTTTGCCAAAACGCTTGATGTTAAACCACGCTTTATTATCAAAGATAACACCAGTGAGATACTAGCTGCGCTGAGTTCAGGTGAGGCGCATCTGGCAGCAGCAGGCCTTACCAAAACAGAAAAGCGCCAGGACAATTTTCTATTTGGTCCTATCTACCAGGAAGTGCAACAACAGGTTGTATGTCGTCGAGGTGGGGCGAATCCTAAAAAGGTCGAGGAACTAAACGGCTTTAATCTACGTATTGCCTCTGGAACCAGCTATGAAGAAAAGATTCTCAGGCTGGAAAAAAAGTATCCTGTGATTGAATGGAATATCGATCACGAGGCGGACACGGAAACCCTGCTGGAAGAGGTCTGGTTAAAAAAGATCGACTGTACCGTTTCAGACAGTACGATTGTTGCAATTAATCGCCGCTATTATCCAGAACTAAGAGTACGGTTTGATCTGGGTGAACCACAACATCTGGCCTGGGCGTTACCCAGTCAGGCAGATGATTTGCAGGACCAGGTGGAAGACTGGTTTTCAGACTATAAGGAAAGCGGCGAGCTGGACGCCTTACTGGAAAAATATTATGGCTTCATCGAAGTCTTTGACTATGTCGATACCCGCCGATTTGTGCGTCGAATTCGCACGGTATTACCAAAGTATCGTCATGTTTTTAAAAAGGCCGCGGCAAAATATAATCTTGACTGGGAGTTACTCGCTGCACAGGCCTATCAGGAGTCGCATTGGCGGTCCCGGGCCAAAAGCCCAACCGGTGTGCGGGGGATAATGATGTTGACCCTCACAACAGCAAAAGAGGTGGGGATCAAGAGTCGACTCAACCCAGAGCAGAGTATCTGGGGTGGGGCAAAATATTTCAATAATCTGCATAAGCGCATTCCAGACTCGGTAACTGAACCGGATCGCACCTGGTTTGCTCTTGCTGCCTACAATGTTGGGATGGGACATTTATATGATGCACGAGAGTTAGCCAGGCGGTTAGATAAGGACCCAGATCAATGGCATGATTTAAGTGAAGTTTTGCCATTATTGTCTCGGAAAAAATATTATAAAGATTTAAAACATGGCTATGCCAGAGGCAGCGAACCCGTCCGTTATGTGCAGCGTATTCGTGATTACCACGATATTTTGCATCAATTCCTCGAGCAATGAATCATCGGTTAAACTCTCTAACCCTTATCGATTCTTGACACGTTGTTAGTCTTTGTTATGGGCAGGCCCGAGAAGATAAGTCTGACAGGTAAAAAGCTGCAACGCATTCAGCATTATTTCATATAGTGGCGATCTATATATGACTTGATAATTGTCTGAAACTCCTGGGCAATATTCTCACCTTTCAGGGTCACGGTTTTCTCTCCATCTTCATATACTGGTGCCACGGGCTTTTCACCTGTGCCAGGTAAACTGATGCCTATATTGGCATGTTTACTTTCGCCCGGCCCATTGACGACACAGCCCATGACGGCGACGGTCATCTCTTCTACCCCGGGGTACTGCTGTTTCCATTGTGGCATGCTATGGCGTAAATAAGACTGGATTTCCTGGGCTAGTTGCTGAAAGTAGGTACTGGAGGTACGACCACAACCGGGGCAGGCAATGACCTGCGGGGTGAAGGAGCGCAGGCCCATGGATTGCAGTATCTCCTGGGCAACAATCACTTCCTGGGTCCGATCACCGCCGGGTTCGGGAGTAAGCGAAATGCGGATAGTATCGCCGATACCCTGTTGCAGCAGGACCGCCAGCGCCGCCGTCGAGGCCACAATCCCCTTGCTACCCATTCCGGCTTCTGTAAGTCCTAAATGCAGGGGGTAATCACTTTGTGCAGACAGGGATTGATAGACTTCTATCAGATCCTGCACGTTGCTCATTTTGCACGACAGGATAATTTTATTATGGGCCAGGCCGATTGCCTCAGCCTGTTTGGCGCTATCCAGGGCGGAACGAATCATAGCCTGGTACATGACCTGTTTGGCATCCAAGGGCTCTTCGCGATGCGCGTTTTCATCCATGCTGGCAGCCAGCACGCTTTGATCCAGGCTGCCCCAGTTCACGCCAATTCGAATCGGTTTGTCATAACGACAGGCCAGTTCGATCAACTGGGCAAATTGCTCGTCACGTTTTTTACCCCTTCCCACATTGCCAGGATTGATACGGAACTTGGCCAGGGCGGTGGCACAGTCTGGGTGGTTGGCCAGCAATTTGTGCCCGTTGAAATGGAAATCCCCGATGATCGGCACCTCACTGCCCAGCTGACTGACACGCTCCCGGATGCGGGCTACCTGCGCGGCGGCGGCATCACTATTGACCGTGATACGCACCAGCTCAGAGCCGGCACGGGCCAGTGCGACTATCTGTTGTGCGGTTTTTTCGGCATCCGCGGTATCGGTATTGGTCATGGACTGGACGGCGACCGGGGCTTCGCCACCGACCTGGACAGGGCCAATTTGAACCGGTGTGGTATGTCTAGCTTTTAACATTCGTTTTTGTGGGATATCTGGATTCAAACAGGCCGGAATTTTAGCACAGGCTGAGCGATAACAGGCGAGAATGAGAATTCAAAAAGACATATAATGCGGGCTTGAATTAACCAATATAACGGGGAGTCCAGATGGGAGCCAAGAACACAAATGCGCAGGGGGCGGCCACACAGGCAGAACAGGCCGATCTACATACCATGTACCAATATGCGGTACAGGCACCTGAGACGGAGATAGAATTTTTCGAGGAGACCTATGAAAAGCTGCGCGGTAAAAAACCCCTGTCGATGAAAGAGGATTTCTCCGGAACCTGTTTGCTCTCGGTGGAGTGGTGCAAGTCTGATCCACAGCGAACTGCCGTATGTGTCGATATTTGTCCCGATACACTGGCATGGGGTAAAAAACATAATATCGAACCAGCCGGCGAAGAGGTGGCCAGTCGGATGCAGATCTTCCAGGCAGATGTACGCGATATCACTGAACCCAAGGTGGATATTACCTGCGGTCTGAATTTTAGCTACTGTATTTTCAAGACCCGCGATGAATTACGCGGTTACTTTGAAAAGGCCCGTGCAGGCCTTAAAGACGATGGGATGTTAATTCTCGATATGTTTGGTGGTACCGAATGTCTGGATGAACTCGAAGAAGAAACGGAAATGGATGAGATTGATGCCACTTATATCTGGGAGCATAAAAAATTCAATCCGATCACGAATGAGATTCTTTGCCACATCCATTTTGAGTTTCCCGATGGTTCGCGAATGGACAAGGCCTTTACCTATGACTGGCGGTTGTGGTCTTTACCCGAACTAAAAGAGCTACTCGAAGAGGCCGGGTTTAGTAAAGTTCGTATCTACTGGGAAGAATTCGAGGAAGATGAGGATGATGAAGACCTAATGGAAGGTACCGGTGAATTTTTCGAGGCCACTGAGGTTGAGAACCAGGAATCCTGGCAGGTCTACATTGTTGCAGAGAAGTAATCTAATTTAGTTGTTTAGATGGCACAGGAAAAGAAGCACTGGGATTCCCATCACAACATCAAGTTGGCGATCTGGATTGGATTTTGGGCGTTATTGTTGAGCATGGTGGTGTTGCTGTTTGAGGGGATCCTCGAAAGTGAACGTAATCCCAATACCAATCCGGAAACAGCTTTTAGTGACGGCGCACGGGAAGTCGTTTTAAAACGTAACCGTTATGGTCATTACAATGTAACGGGTTACATCAATGGTGAGGAAGTCGAGTTCCTGGTTGATACCGGTGCCACTGATATCTCTGTACCACAACACATTGCCGAACAGATTGGTCTGCAGCGTTTATACGAAGTGCGATTCGATACTGCCAATGGTACCGCGATGGGTTATGCAACCCGACTCGCCAGCGTGCAGATAGGCAATATTCAACTCCAGGAGCTCAGTGCCAGTATCAATCCTAACGTGGATGACAGTACGGTCTTATTGGGCATGAGTTTTTTAAAAAAAATAGAGTTTACGCAAAGAGGCGATACCCTGATTTTGCGGCAATATGAATATTAAAAATGCCATCATCCCTGATGACTTTGTTATTATAAATAACCTCGCTGCTCTTTTTCAGTTCAAGCTGTCTTAAATTGTGCAACCAGTTGTTGTAATTCAGCGGATAGTTTACTCAGCTCATCGCTAGAAGCACGATTGGCATCGGCACCCTGTGTGGTCTGTTCAGCCGAGGTTCTGATTGAGGCGATGTTCTGATTGATCTCTTCAGTGACAGTGCTCTGCTCTTCAGCGGCACTGGCGATCATCGTATTCATATCATTAATCTCACTGATAGATGCAGTAATCGTTGATAATGCGTCGCCGGCCTTGGCTGCTTGTTGGACGCTCTCCTGACTCTTGTCGCGACTGGCATGTACCGCGGCCACAGCATTGGTCGCGGCAATTTGTAATTGCTCAACCACGTTTTCGATTTCACCAGTCGACTCCTGGGTGCGACTTGCCAGGGTGCGTACCTCATCGGCAACCACAGCAAAACCTCGGCCCTGTTCACCGGCACGGGCAGCCTCGATCGCAGCATTAAGGGCAAGCAGGTTGGTCTGTTCGGCAATGCCCTTGATGACATCCATCACGGTACCAATGTTTTCACTGTCTTTATTGAGTTTTTCAATCACCTCGGCAACCTGCTCCAGTTCACTGGAGGTATCGTTGATTGAGGCCATGGTTGTTTCAACAACGGATCTACCCATGGAAGCCTGCTCACTGGATTTAACTGCTGCCGCTGCTGCATTGGTCGCATTGTTGGCCACTTCCTGCACCGTTGTTGTCATCTCATTGATGGCAGTGGCAACCTGGTCAATTTCGGTGAACTGTTGATTAACATTTGCGGCGGTTTGCTGGGTGATTGAGGACATCTCCTCGGTGGAGGTTGCTAACATGGTCGTCGAGGCCGCTACCTGTTCCATACTCTTACGGAATTTCTCCAGCATGTTATTCATGGCCGTAGCCATGGTGCCTAGTTCATCGTTTGAATCGACATTGATTTGCTGAGTAAGATCCGAGGTCTCTTCGATGTGACTCATGGTCCTGCTCATCTTGATGATCGGGCGCGTCAGGCTGGTCGCAAAGAAGGTGCCGACCAGTACCGCGATCGCGACCATGATGGCGGATAACAGCATGCCAGTCATATTGATATCACTGGCAAGTTCTTCTTTGGCAGCAAATGCCTCGGAGGTCCCAATGTTGCTGAGGATACCCCAGTTAAGTGTTTTGAAAGTAATCGGGGCATAGGCGGATAACACTTCATTGCCAAATGGATCCGTGATCACACTACTACCGGATTCACCTGTCATGATTTTATCAATCACTGGACTTTCGAATTGCATGAGACCAGCGGAGGTTGAATGTCTTTCGATCAGAGCCATGGTTTCCTCATCAATACCGGCTGTACGTAGATTTTCCAGGTAAGCTGCTTTATCTTCGAGCAACATCCTGTGGTTACTGCGCAGGGTACGATCGGCACCGATTAAATAGGCGTCTCCGCTTTTCCCCATACCCACTTTTTCCCATGATGCATCAGAGCTCATGATGTTATTGATCGCCTCCAGATCAACCCGCAAGATCATCACACCTAGAATCTCATAAGCATCATCGACATCCAGATCCTGAATCGGTGAAGCAATAAACATCGAAGGTTTATTAAAGTCTCCGGCATAGGGTTGAATGTCACTGACTGATACGTGGGCGTAATCTTCCGACGCAATCGCACTACGATAGGTC
>JASFLV010000074.1:0-10133 GCA_050117915.1 Thioalkalispiraceae bacterium
AGCGATAGATCCAGTGTGTCAGGCGATTATGTTCCGCACTGAACTGTCCAAGTTTACGGGCCAGGGCGCCTTTGAACTGGTGGGGAGACAGACTTTGTAACATGGGTAGTCCAATGTAAAGTACATTGGTCTTTAACAGCGGTAAACCCAAGCGGGGCACGGCAAGCATCTCGATCTGGCATTGGTCATGGACGATCACGCGGTCGATCTTTGCAGCACTGTAGGTCTGTCCCAGTTCAGTGATCAAGTCGTGGAGTCGAGGGGCCTTGTCTTCCTTGAGACCGAGGCCACTGGGCATTTGGGTCTTACTGCGCAGCATAGTATACGTGATCAGCCCACTGGCAGCCGTGACTGCAATCCAGAGCAGGACGGAGAACCATCCAGCCAATGTTGCCGCGCTGCTGATCCCGCCCAATACATTGAAAATCCCAATGATGAATAGTAGCGGTGGCAGGGCCAGCAGGAGATAACCTAACACAGTCATGGTGATGGCCAGACCGAAATAGACTTTTTCCTGCTTGGCATGCAGGCTATCTAAAGCTTTACTCATTCCTTCCAGGGTGAAAGGATTAGACAAACTGATCATTAGTGTTGTTCCTGTAAATAGTCAGTAACAGTTAAAGCGATATTGGGTTTTGCTCGACTCCCGGCCTGCTCGCTGGGATACTATTAATATCGTTATCAGCCCCAGATTATCGAAAAATTAATCAAAGACAGCGACGCTAATCACAAATTAACCAATTCAGGATGAAGTAATGTCCAAAAATAGACAATTTTTGCACAATTTTGGGCAGGCTCAGCGATTATGCTACTGGCTTCTTCTCCCAATTGTGCTGGCTGGTTGTGGTACCGAGCCTGTGGACGACGAGGCCAGGATCCGGCAACGGGTGGCGGATATGGTCAACGCGACCGAGGCCAAGGAGTTGGGTGAGGTTATGGCACCCGTTGCTGAGGAGTTTCTCGGTAATCAACGAATCCGCAAGACCAATTTGAAAGGCCTGGTGCTGCTGCATTTTAGGCGTCACAAGAACCTGCATGTCTTTGTCAATGACCTGGAAGTAATCCTGGAGGCTGAACAGGCCAGGGTGACCTGCAATGTTGTGCTGGCCGGGCGTAACCAGACCTTGCCGGAAAGGGCGCGGGTTTTAAATCTTACCTCAAACTGGGAGAAACGGGATGATGATTGGTTTGTCGTGTCGGCCCAGTGGAAGGATCCGTTGTTGGATCTATAGCTTAGCGCCTGCTTTTCTCAACCGGGTGGGAACGTAATTCGAACTGGCCACGGGCCCGATCTTCGAAATAATATTTTAGTGTGTAGTAAATTGTACTGAAAGCCAGCTGATCCCAGGGAATGTCCTTTTCATCGAACAACTTCACTTCCAGGCTTTCAATTCCAGCTGAAAAGTTATCATCAAGTAAACGGGCCCGGTACATCATATAGACCTGATTGGCATGGGGCAGACTGAATACCGTGTAGAGTTGCTGCAGTTCGACATTGGCATTCGCCTCTTCCATAGATTCCCGCATGGCGGCCTGTTCAACAGTCTCGTTGTTTTCCATATACCCGGCAGGCAGGGTCCACAATCCATAGCGAGGTTCAATCGCGCGTTTGCACAACAGGATCTTATCACCGCTTACCGGGATACAGCCTGCGACGATATTAGGGTTTTGATAGTGGATGGTGTTACAGCTGTCACAGATATAACGTGGCAGGTTATCACCGTCAGGGATACGCTGGCTTACGCTTTTTCCACATAGATTACAGAACTTCATGATAGGTATTGGGGTGTTACATGCCCTTCAGTGTTGCACCATTGTTCAGCCAGCTGGACCATTGCGCATGTAAAGAGACATCAATGCCATCTTCACGGGCTTGCTGCTGAAGATAAGTTTGCAGATCCTGGAGTAATTCGCTGTCCATCAGGCTGGGCTCACTGGGTAGCCGCTCATGGAGTAATTGGTAGATGAGTTTCAGGTCTGACAGGGCATAGTCCGAGAGTGGTTTCATCGTTATTTCTTGCCACCGGCGGCCTGGAAACCGGACGGCAGTTCACCCATCTCGCCTTCATCGAATAAAAAGCCCAACATATGCTGTTCGATGATCTGCAGATTGGCTGGATCTGCTGTACTGAGGCCATTTTCATTAATGATGATCGTGAGTCGGTTTAACCACTCAGTCCAACCCTGTTTGGAGATATTTTCATAAATCCGCTGACCAATTTCCCCTGGATATGGAGGGGCATCGAGACCTTCTGCCTCGATTTTCAATACGTTACATTTAACCATGCGCACGTTGTGAGAACTCCTATTAAGATGTCAAGCAGGGTTGTATTTTGCTAATATTATCTACACTAATACATTGTTGGTAAAGTTGTATTAACGCCTAGTCAAAATCTCAAGGTATGGAGAAAAAAGATGTCTGAAGTTGCATTCCAACCAGCAGTTGCCGAATCAGAGTTAAAAGTCAGTCCGGAGGCAGCCGAACAGTTGAAAAACCTGGTTAACAGTGTCGAAGAGGACATCGCCGGAATTCGTATCTTTGTCAGTGGTGGCGGCTGCAGCGGCATGACTTACGGTATGACCTATGCCGAGAGAGTCAATCAGACAGACAAAGTTCTGGAAGGCGATGGTTTCAAAATCATGGTCGATGCGGTTGCCATGGCCTATCTGGATGGTTGTGATATCGATTTTGCCGATAATGGCCTGAATAAATCATTTGTCTTCAATAATGTGTTCAAGTCTGTGGGTGGCACCGGCGGTTGTTCCGGTTGTGGCGGCGGTGGTTGCGCTTAACTATCGGTCACCTAAATCCAGCAAGCTGTTCTCTAATGACTTCTATTGCTAGTGACACGCCATGCGTGCTCATTATTGCCCCGCATGGGAGTTATCGTACTTTCGATTTCATCCAGGCAGCGGAAAAACTGGGTGTGACCACGCTTATCGCATCAGAGGGTAAACACTCCATTATCAGCGCTTACGCTCAAGGTATCCATCTGGATTTTACCGCAGACAGTGAAACCATCTTTCAACAACTCAAACTCGCGATAGCAACATCAAACATTACTGCTGTCATTGCTACCGATGATTACACGACTGAACTGGCTGCGCGGATCGCAAAAGATCTGGATCTGCCGCATAATGATCCAACATCGGTGAAGCTGACTCAGCGCAAGGATTTGGCACGAGATCGCTTGGCCCAACACCATATCTCCAAGCCGGATCACTTTCGCCTGGACCTGGAAAAAAATATCCAATCGCAAATTGAAAAACTGGATTATCCAGTTGTGGTAAAACCAGTTGGTTTGTCTGCCAGTAGAGGGGTGATTCGAACCAATAACCAGGTTGAGTTGTTGGATGCGGTTGCGCGCATTCAGAATTTATTGAATTCGATGAATGATCTTGATGTGGATATCAAACGTTACTTGCTGGTCGAAGAATTCATACCAGGAATGGAAGTAGCCGTAGAAGCGATGCTCACTGATGGCTACCTGCGTATCCTCACTATTTTTGATAAGCCCGATCCTCTTGAGGGGCCGTTTTTCGAAGAGACGTATTACATTACTCCGACCAGCCTGGACAACCAGGTTCAGGAACAGGTCAGAAAGGTATTGGAGGCAGCGTGCCAGGCCTATGGCTTGTCTGAAGGCCCGATACATGCCGAGTGCAGATTAAACCAAAGAGGTGTATTTGTTATTGAAATAGCCGCACGCACAATTGGTGGATTGTGTGGACGCTTGCTCAGCTTCGGCACTGGCCGCCAACTTGAAGAGCTTGTTTTATTACAAGCCATGCGTCGGCCGCTTGAGTTGCAACAACATGAACTCGCGGCGGGAGTCTTGATGATACCTATTCCAAAGGCAGGCGTCTTGAAGCGGGTTGAAGGCCTGTTAGAGGCTCAACGCGTACCCTATGTGGATGAAATCAATATCCAGATTCGAGAGGGACACGAACTGATACCATTACCTGAAGGGGCCAGTTACCTGGGATTTATCTTTGCCCATGCCCCAACTACCCAGGAGGCAGAGCTGGCATTACGCGAGGCCCATGCTAAATTAAAATTTGTTATTGCGCCGATCTGGAAACTGGAGGCAGGCGAAACTGGACTGCCAGGCACTTCAAGCAATAATCATCAACCACAACATATTCACCAGGTGAATTGATCGAATCATGAATAAAGCGAAAGTAAAAAATAAAGAGACTGGGCAATATCGCCTACAGGAGACGCGTCTACAGGAAAGGTTGGCTGACGGAACCACGCGTTGTCACTTATGTTCCTGGCGTTGTCGACTGCGCCATGGACAACGCGGTTTCTGTCAGGCACATGTCAATCGCCATGGGACTTTATACAATCTTTCCTACGGAATTATCTCCGCCATCGATGTTTCGCCGATCGAGGAAAAACCGATCAGACACTATCAGCCCGGTAGCAAAGTTATGTCGATTGGTAGTTATGGATGTAGTTTTCGCTGTGGTGGTTGCCATAATCTGGATATTTCCTGGGGGGTATCTGCACTGGATGGTCTGGCCAGGGGTGAGTCTACCGAGGCCTATGTTTCGCCGGAACACATGGTCGCGACAGCCCTGAAGCATGATGTCCAGGGTATTGCCTTTACCTATTCTGAACCAGCAGTCTGGCTGGAATATGTTATTGATGTTTCGCGCCTGGCCCATCAAGCGGGTTTATATACTGTGTACGTGTCGAACAGCTTTGTGACCGATGAGGCACTGGAAGCAATGGCACCTTATGTCGATGTTCTCTGTTCCGACATCAAGAGCCTCGATCAGGATTTTTACACAGATATCTGCCGGATGGCGAAAGTTGAGGATATTCTGAATGCGATTAAAAAGGCGCATCAACTGGGTATTCACGTCGAGACCCGCACTAATATAATCCCGACCAAGAATGACGACATCGAAATGCTACGTGCTATCGCGCAATGGATTCGCGACAATCTAGGTATTGATAGTCCCTGGCACATCACCAAATTTTTTCCTGCCTACCAGTTATCTGATCTGCCACCTACAGAGAGTCACGTTTTACAACAGGTTTATGCTATAGGCAAAGAGGAGGGCCTGACTCACGTCTACATGTACGATGACAAGGGCTGTGATTGTGCCGATCAAAACCTGACAGTCAGTCATTATCTGGATGGTGATGCAGATGCGATCCATCAGGTTAAGAAGTGTGCGGCATCCTGTTGTGGTGATGAGGGTGTTTTATTGAAAAAGTACGAACAACAAGATTAACAACACTTGTCTAAATTCTGATAATCTTTTCTTAATGGCTCGATATTTAGGTATCGCTGATGATAAAGTAAATGCTGGCGGTAAACAGTCAGCGTCGATATACAAATCCGGAACACATAAAGTGTCAAACGAAATTCATTCTACAGCCATTGTCTCTCCAGATGCACATCTAGGTCGAGGTAATAAAATTGGACCTTATGCGGTTATCGAAAAAGGGGTTGTTCTCGGGGACGATAATACAATTGCTGCACATGCAGTACTTAAAACCGGCACCCGGATGCAGAACAATAATGGTATCTATGAACATGCTGTTCTGGGAGGCACACCACAGCATGCCGGGTTCAAGGATGAATCCGTGGAAACCTGGCTCGAGATCGGTTGCAATAATGTTTTTCGTGAATCGGTGACCGTGAATCGCGCTTACCAGGAAGGCAAGAGTACAGTTCTCGGCGATAATAATTTTCTGATGTTCGCTGCCCATGTCGGCCATGATTGCGTTATGGGTAGTCATATCACCATCGCACCCTCATCCGGCATAGGCGGCCATGTCATCATTGCGGATCGCGTTTTCATCTCGGGCGGGGTGATGGTGCATCAATTTGTTAACATTGGCGAGTATGCAATGATTGGCGGCAATAGCAAAATAACCCAGGATGTGCTGCCTTACATGATTACGGATGGCAATCCAGCCAGGGTGCGAGGATTAAACCTGGTGGGGCTCAAACGTGCTGGTTTTAAATTAACCGATATTAAATTACTCAAACAGGCCTATCGTCTCATTTTCTCGCGGGGCTCTGTTGAGAGGAACCTGGCTCAGTTGAAGGCCCTGGATCATGAGCTTGCTCATCATTTATACGAATTTATTCAGCGCTCTGAACGGAGTTATCACCGGGAAAAATGAAAAATTCACTCCATGCCTTTGTTTTAGCGCTTGCAGACAGGTAAAATAGCCTCTCACCAGCAGGGATGCTGTGAATAAGTCCAGGGAAAACAGATGGTTAAACCTACTTTTAGAGATAAAGTGAATCATAATGTCCACAAGCACAGCTAATCTAGTCAAACGCAAGTCCAGCTTCAGTTATGAAGAGTTGCTGCAATGCGGTCGTGGCGAGTTATTTGGCCCGGGTAATGCCCAGCTGCCAGCTCCGCCTTTTCTGATGTTCGATCGTATCACCAGTATCCGGGATAGCGGTGGTGACTTTAATAAAGGTGAAATAATCGCCGAGCTGGATATCAATCCTGACTTGTGGTTTTTCGAATGTCACTTTATTAATGATCCGGTGATGCCGGGTTGTCTGGGACTCGATGCACTCTGGCAACTGGTTGGTTTTTATCTTGGCTGGTTAGGTGGCCCCGGTCATGGGCGCGCACTGGGTGCGGGTGATGTCAAATTTACCGGTCAGGTGATGCCGACCAATAAACTGGTTCGATATCATCTGAGTCTTAAACGGGTCATCATGCGCAAGCTCTTCATGGGCATAGCCGATGGGACAGTTGAGGTGGATGGTGAATTGATCTATACCGCAAAAGATCTGCGGGTTGGACTGTTTATCAATGAAAATGAAGTTAACTCTTAAGAACTAGAATTACAAAAGCACATGCGTCGAGTAGTCATTACAGGTTTAGGGATTGTCTCAAGTATCGGGAACAATCAAAAAGAAGTATTAAACTCATTGAAAAATGGCGATTCCGGGATCGAGTTTTCCCAGGAATATGCAGACATGGGTTTTCGCTCGCATATTCACGGCACGTTGAATATCGATCTTAACGAGCACATCGATCGTAAACTAAAGCGCTTTATGGGTGATGGAGCTGCGTATAACTATATCGCCATGCAACAGGCAATTGAAGATTGCGGTCTTAGTGAATCAGATATTTCCAATCCACGCTCGGGCCTGGTGATGGGCTCCGGTGGACCCTCTACCCAGAATATTGTGGCTGCAGCTGATCTCATGCGGGACCGCGGGATTCGTAAAGTGGGTCCCTATATGGTGACGCGTACCATGTCGAGTACCAATTCGGCCTGCCTGGCAACACCTTTCAAGATCAAGGGTGTTAACTATTCAATCAGTTCAGCCTGCTCGACAAGCGCACATTGTATTGGTCATGGTGCCGAGTTGATCCAGTTTGGCAAACAGGACATCGTGTTTGCCGGTGGTGGTGAAGAGCTACACTGGACGATGAGTGTGCTGTTTGATGCGATGGGTGCCTTATCATCGAAGTATAACGATACCCCAACCCTGGCCTCCCGTGCCTATGATGCCGATCGTGATGGTTTCGTCATTAGCGGTGGTGCCGGTGTGCTGGTTCTCGAAGAACTGGAACATGCCAAGGCTCGAGGAGCAAAGATTTATGCTGAACTGGTCGGTTACGGTGCCACTTCAGATGGCAGTGATATGGTGCAACCATCGGGTGAAGGTGCGGTACGCTGTATGCAGCAGGCATTAGCAACCAGCGAGCACAACGTTGACTATATCAATGCACATGGGACCAGTACCCCGGTTGGCGATATCAAGGAACTGGAAGCGCTCAAGGAGGTCTTTGCTGATAACATTCCTGCAGTCAGTTCCACCAAGTCGCTTACAGGTCATGCGCTTGGGGCAGCGGGTGTGAATGAAGCAATTTATTCACTGTTAATGCTGGAAAATGATTTCCTATGCGCCTCTGCAAATATTCAAAATCTGGACCCTGCCGCTGAAGGTTTTCCGATTTTGCGTGAGCGAATGGATAACGCCAACCTAAACTGCGTGATGTCTAACAGTTTTGGCTTTGGTGGCACTAATGCCAGCCTGATCTTTGCCAAATACAAGTAAACTTTCATGAGTTAGTACTCGGTATCCGATAAAGCTACTGCGATTTATCGCGTATCCGAAAAATACTGGATGCAAAAGCGTTTATTTCACATATGTTGTTTTTTCTTCACCAGCTTCAGGTGGCTTGATATTCAGGGTCTCTACATAAGACATATCTTTCTTACGCATTGCGATGACTTGTCGGGCGTAGCGGGCATGCCACGGAAAAAAAACGATATTCTCGATCTCTGATTGATGGGCCTTGATGAACTGATCAAAGTTTTTTGTTGCTTCTGGTTTATTTTCAACCCACTCTCCGAGGTTAAAACTTTTTGCTATCAGTTTGTTTCTTATGCCTTTGTCAATAGGTACGTAATATTCAGTGAACAAATGTACTGATCTGCCTGATTGTGCTGCTCGGATGCGGATTTGCTGCATTTCGTCGGTTGACTCGGGTAAATCGGAATAGATCCAGACCGGGGTACGCTCTCCAAATTTCTTCAATTCCTTTTTATCAAGGCCACGGCTCTTCATATCATTAGCAGTCACGGTGGTAAAAGCTCCTTCTGCATAGACTGCGGCAATGGGGCGTTCATAATGCACCACCCAGATCCCCCAGGCCAACGCGCTGGCCTGCACCAGACCAATAATAGTTAGATCAAGTTTCAAATGAGGTTTACCAGGCTTGAAGACAATCAGGGTCAACACCGGGCCGAGGACCAGGTCGACCGCGGCAATGATGCGGATGCCTTGCCAACCGCCATCACTGGCGAAAAAAGGTGCGGGGTACCAGAAGTAGATAATGAAGGCTAAAATAGCGAAAAAAATAACAAGGCTAATTCCCAGATGAGTGGCAAAGGCTTTTAACTTTGTCATTTTAGGCTCCTTTTAATGTTTTTCTTTCTTAAGGCTATTTTCCTATAAGTTCGATATGCTTTTTATCGTGTACATAGTATAAAACTTTAGTGAGAGATAGATGTCAAGTAGTTATGAATTTTAGAGAGTTGCTTAAAAAACGCTGGATGGTCATCACACTGGAAGTGTTATTTTTTATCGCACTTTTCCTGGTACTACGTGCTTACATGCAAAGGGATATGATCTCGGGTATGGCACCTCCCATCTCGGCAGTGACATTGCAGCAACAGAATTTTGATTTGTATAACAGCCAGCCAAAGCCGCTTCTCGTACACTTTTGGGCAACCTGGTGTGGCATTTGTAAGCTGGAGCAGGGCAGTATCCAGGCTTTGAGTGAAGATTATAATGTGATCACGATCGCCATGCAGTCGGGTACGGATGCAGACGTCCAGTCGTATCTGGATGAGAATAAATTGACTTTCGATGTCATCAATGACCAGTCCGGCAAGTATGTGAGTGCCTATGGTGTGCGAGGCGTCCCCGCCAGTTTTGTGATCAACAGTAATAACCATATAACAGCCAGTGAAGTAGGATATACAACCGGTTGGGGGCTACGGATAAGAATGTGGCTGGCAGACTAGTACGTGGCTTATGACAGCATTTTCTGCTTGAGTTTCTCAACTAACTCGACTGTCTCATCGCCAAATTGTCTGGCAAGATATTCCAATATTGGGAAAAGTCGTTTGGCCAGGCCACTGGTTTGATTCTCGATGACCTTGGTATCGTCATGTTGGATATGCTTGAGCGCTGTTTCCAGATTAACGGGAATGACATCCGGTAAATCAGAGCAGGCAACATATTGATTGCGGCCTTTTTCTGCTGCTTGCTGTAGAAGCTTTTCAGCAATTTCAATTTGACTCTTGATGTCTCCTTCTTTTTTATAATCGGGTTCGTAGACACCGAGACTGACAGTGATGACGGCATTACTGGTATCAGACAGATTAAATTTTAGTCCGGCCATGCTTTCCAGGATTCTTTGTACCAATTGTTCGGCTTTATCCATTGGCGTATCACGTAAGAGCATGGCGAACTTGGCCAGGCCAACACGTGCCAACATATCTTCTTTTCTTACCTGTTTGGACAGGTGTTGGCCAATTACGCTAAGAATAGTATCCGCAGCCTTTTTACCGTTCTTGATGAAGATCTGATTAAAGTCATCCAGATCCATGCGAACCAGGA